>JBASLQ010000442.1:0-4825 GCA_049656425.1 Sedimentibacter sp. | reverse complement strand
TTTTGTTTCAAAGCGTATGGATAAAGATTATTTTGCAAGAGGAACGTATACAGCTTACAACCTTGATTTTTCAGAAGATGTAAAACATATGAGAGATCTTGGTTTTGATAAAATATCAGTTGAACCTGTTGTTGCAAAACCGGAAGAAAAGTATGCACTTAAAGAAGAACATTTAGATATATTAAAAACTGAATATGAAAAATTAGCTAAAATGTATCTTGAATCATATCCTGATAAAGAAAAGAAATTCCAGTTCTTTCATTTCAATATTGAATTGGATGGAGGACCATGCATATACAAGAGGTCAACAGGCTGCGGTGCAGGTACAGAATATGTTGCGGTAACTCCAAGTGGAGATTTATATCCATGCCATCAATTTGTCGGACAAGAAGATTTTATTATTGGAAATGTTGATGACGGTATAACTAATGAAAATATAGTGGACAAGTTTAGAAATGTATCTGTTAATGAAAAACCTGTGTGCAAGGAATGCTGGGCTAAATATTATTGTAGCGGCGGCTGTCATGCAAACGCATATAATTTCAATAAGGACTTTAAAGTGCCATATGGCGTTGGATGCGAGCTTGAAAAGAAAAGAATTGAATGTTCTATTTATATAAAAGCCAAACTTAGTTAATAATACTAATTAACTGATTAAATGGAGAAATATTAGTTTAAAAACAAAAAACAGTGGTAAATATATACTGATATATAGTATAATATAATTGTTTCCTGCAAAAAGATGTTAATAAATACATTTTGGTGTAGGGAATAAATTTTAAATTTTAACGAGAGAGGAGTGTTACCATGCAAATTGGTTTTATTGTAACATTAGTAATTGCAATTTTTGTTGCGATTTTTACTATTCAAAACGGCACACCGGTGGATGTAGATTTATTTCTTGCAACATACAGGATGCCTTTAGCGTTGTTAATGATGGCTTGTCTTATTATTGGTGCTGTAATGGTGCTGATTTTGGGATCATCAAGACAATTTAAAAAAAGATCAGAGTCCAAGGAAACTAAAAACAAATTAAAAACATTTGAAAATGATAAAATTCAAGCAGATAACAGTATTAAAGCAATGGGAACTGAAATTCAAACTTTAAAGGACAATAATGCTGCACTAATTACAAAAGTTACTGAACTTGAAGAGAAGAATAAAGTTAAGGACGATACTGTTCTCCAATTAACAAAAGAGTTGGATGCATTAAAAATAGAAACTAAGATTAATGAAGGTGTTGGTTCAAATTCAGACAATGAAAAAAGTAAAGCTTAAAGTCAATGAATATGAACAATCTGAAATTGATGAAATAGTCAAAGCTTTTAATCTTTCTGATATTTCTTCAAAAATACTTTTAAACAGAAATATTAGTACATTTGAAGAAATTGAAGAATTCCTTGATCCAGACTTCAAATATTTTGAGAGTGCAGAAAAGTATAAAGATTTACAAAAAGGTTGCAACAGAATTTTAGAAGCAATAAATAAAAAAGAGAAAATTTTAATATATGGGGATTATGACGTTGATGGAATTACATCCATAAGCCAATTTGTCATTCTCTTGTCAAAAGCAGGAGCAAGTGTTGATTATTATGTTCCGGAAAGAGAAAATGAAGGCTACGGCATAAGTTCTGACTTCGTCGAGTCCATAAGAAACAATGAAATAAAAGTAGAGTTATTGATAACTGTAGATTGCGGCATTGCAGAAGTTGAAAAAATACGTGAAATCAACAGTTTTAATAAAGATGTTATAGTGCTGGATCATCATCAATGCAAAGATGAACTTCCTCCTGCCTATGCAATAATAAATCCAAAACAAAAAGATTGTCCTTCGAAAAACAAGCAGTTATGCGCGGCAGGACTATCTTTTAAATTTTTGAAGCATTTAAACAGTTACTTGAAAATTAATAATATTGAGGATGTTCTTTTAGAACTTGCTTGCCTTGGAACTATTGCAGACATTGTTGATTTAATTGGAGATAACAGGATAATTGCCAGCAACGGATTAAAAAAAATTAACAACACAAGAATAATAGGACTTAAAAAGCTCATGGAAGTTTCGGGAATAAATAATAAAACGATCGAATCATACCATATAGGCTTTATAATCGCACCAAGAATTAACGCTGCCGGAAGAATGGACAGTGCAAGAAAAGCTATAAAACTAATGCTTACACAAGATGAAAATCAAGCTGAAATGCTTGCTCTTGAACTTGAGAAATTAAATATTTTAAGAAAGGAAACTGAAGGAGAGATATTTAACGAAGCTGTTAATAAAATTGAAACAGATTTCCTGTACAAGAAAAATGTAATTGTAGTTTATGGAACAGACTGGCACGAGGGAGTTTTGGGAATTGTAGCATCAAAACTTACTGAAAAGTATGAAAAACCAAGTGTTGTTATATCAGTTAAAGACGGTGTAGGCAAAGGATCTGCAAGAAGTTTAGTAAGTGTTGACATCTTTGAAGCTTTTAAAGCATCTGACAGTTATTTGGTAAAATATGGCGGACACAAACTTGCTGCAGGACTTACCATATTAGAAAAAAACATAAGTATATTTGCAAATGAGCTCAACAGCTATATTGGAAATATGTTCTTAAGTGAAAGCAGCTATAAGGAAATAGAAACAGATGCAGTGCTGAAAGTTTCTGATGTAAATTTTGATTTATATTATGAAATAAGCAAATTCGAGCCATTTGGTGCAGGCAATCCTAAACCTGTGTTAGCTGTTGAAAATGTTACTTTAAAAAACATCAGGAAAGTCGGCAAAACCGGAAATCACATAAGCTTTTTGCTTTCTGACGGCACCAAGGACATACCCGTAATAGGGTTTGGAAAAATCAACATTTTAGAAAAAATCCTTGCAAGGCCGTCAACATACGCAGTATCTTTGAGCATTAATGAATACAACGGCAAAAAAAGCATTCAGCTTGTTTTGAACAATGTAGAAGATAAAGAAGAACTTGATTATAAAATAGATGAAGATAAAATAAAAATGTTGAATTCAATTATCAACAAAACAAAGTCAAAAATTATTAAAACAGATATATTTATGCTTGTTGATAAATTAAACAGATTATATAATACTAAAATAACAGCAGATGAAATTATTTGCATACTTAAAAAATCTGACAATATACAATATGCATTGAAAAATGATATACTGTACATTAAAAAATAATCATCTCAATTGGAGGAAATATGGATTTAAAAGAAAAAATTCGAGTAATTGATGGTTTTCCTGTTGACGGCATAAGTTTTAAAGATATTACAACACTTTTAAAGGATGCTAGAGCGCTTAATGAATGCATAAATCAATTAGCAGAAAAATTCAAGGATATTCATGTTGATTTAATAGTTGGCCCAGAATCAAGAGGTTTTATTTTTGCTACTCCCCTTGCATATTTAATGAAAACTGGATTTGTTCCTGTAAGAAAACCTGGAAAACTGCCTGCTGAAACAATCAGTTATGAATATTCTTTAGAATATGGTATGGACTCACTGGAAATACACAAAGATTCAATACAACCCGGTCAAAAAGTTTTAATAGTAGATGATTTGCTGGCAACTGGCGGAACAATGTTTGCTGCAGCTAAGCTTGTTGAAAAACTAGGCGGAGAAGTTGTTGGTCTTGGATTTTTAATAGAACTGGAAGATTTGAAAGGAAGAGAAAGACTTTCAAACTATAAAGTTGAATCACTTGTTAAGTACAATTAAGAAATTCAGTGAACAATGAAAAGCGAACAATTAGCACATTAACTATTCATTGTTCATTGTTCAATGTCCAATGTCCAATATTCATTGAATAGGTGGTGAGCGTAATGTTGGAAAATATAATAAATCAAATAGAATCATATAACCCTAATGCAGATATTGGAGTTGTTGTAAAAGCATATAATTATGCGGAGATGGCACATTCAAACGCGCAGACAAGATTTTCAGGAGAAAGGTACTTTATTCACCCATACAATGTTGCACTCATTTTAGCTGACTTGCATGTTGATGTTCAAACAATTGCAGCAGGTCTTCTCCATGATGTTGTTGAGGATACAGGTATAACCTATGATGACATCAAAAGAGAATTTGGCGAAGAAATAGCCAATATGGTTGACGGTGTCACAAAACTTAGTAAGGTTAAATATAGAAATAAAGAAGAACGTCAGGCTGAATCTTTAAGAAAAATGATTATTGCTATGTCTAAAGATATAAGAGTGGTAATAATCAAGCTTGCAGACCGTCTTCATAACATAAGAACTCTTGAATACATGCCATTGCACAAGCAGAAACAAAAAGCAATTGAAACAATAGAAATATATGCTCCTATTGCTAATCGTCTTGGTATTGCATCTATAAAATGGGAATTAGAAGATTTAAGTTTAAAATATATTGACCCTGAAGGATATGAAGATTTACTTAAAAAAGTTCAGGATAAAAACGAAAAAAGGAAAAACTACATTTTTAATATAATTTCTTTAATGAAAGAAAAGCTTAATGAGTCTGGAATAGAAGCCGATATTAAAGGAAGACCAAAGAGCCTTTACAGTATTTATAAAAAAATGTATTTTAAAAACAGATCTTTTGATCAAATTTATGATTTAATAGCCGTAAGATTAATTGTTGACAGCATAAAAGACTGCTATGGTGCTTTGGGAACTGTTCACACTCTTTGGAAACCAGTACCGGGAAGATTCAAAGATTATATTGCAATGCCAAAACCAAATATGTATCAATCATTGCATACCACTGTTATTGGACCGGATGGAGAACCTTTTGAAATTCAAATAAGAACTTTGGATATGCACAGAACAGCTGAATATGGTATTGC
>JBASLQ010000441.1:0-1970 GCA_049656425.1 Sedimentibacter sp. | reverse complement strand
ATGTAAAAGTTATAGCTTTTTCTGGTAGGGAAAGTGATGCGGATTACGGTATTTGGGGTAGCTTGGCAGAGCAGTTGGAAAAAAAGGAAGTATTTAAAGATTTATATACACCTCTAAGGGCTCCCGGAGAAAGTGCTTGGATAAAATTGCTTCAAGGTGAAAATATATTAATATTATTTGATGAACTTCCACCTTATTTAGAAAATGCAAAATCAATAACAGTTGGAAATTCTGATTTATGTCAGGTTACAATAACAGCTTTGTCAAACTTGTTTTCAGCATTAGGTAAAGAACAATTATCTAATGTTTGTTTGGTTTTTTCTGATTTAAAAGCTACATATGAATCCGGTAGCCAGATGCTTCAATCAAGCTTTAAAGAACTTGAAAACGAAGCTAACCGCTCAGCAATAAATATTGAACCCGTTGCTCTTAATTCAGATGAAATATATGACATACTTAAAAAGAGACTATTTGAAGGTTATCCTTCAAGCAATGATTATTCTGTAAATGAAGTAGCTGTTTCATACAAAGATGCTTTGTCTAAAGCAAATAAATCAGGTCTTACAAACTATTCAGGTGAAAAATTATTTGTAGGAATAAAAGATTCCTATCCGTTTCATCCTTCTATTAAGGATCTCTATGCCAGGTTTAAAGAAAATCAAAATTTTCAACAAACCAGAGGTCTTATTAGACTCATGCGACAAATAATACGACAATTTTATGAAAATGGTAATGCACAGTCAAAATATTTAATAAATGTATTTGATATAAACCTTAATGATAGAAATATGCTTTCATTTATAAAACCAATTAAGACTTCTTTGGAAGCAGCTATAAGCCATGATATAGCACAAGAGGGCAAATCAATTGCAGAAAGTATAGATGCAGAATATGAAGAAGGAAAATATACTTATGCACAAGATGTAGCAAAACTTTTGTTAATGTCTTCTCTCAGTGAAACTACTCATGGTTTGTTGGGCATTAATGATTCAGAAATATTGGGATATTTATGTGAACCGAATATTGAACTTAATAATTATAAGAAGGCTTTAGAAGAAATTAAAACCCAAAGCTGGTATTTAAAACAAGATAACAGAGGCAGATTATATTTTCAAAATACAAAAAATATGATTGCTGAAATGAATACACTTATTGATTCATATAGCAATGAAAATGCAAAAAAAGAGCTTAAGAAGTTTTTGGAAGAAAACTTTAAGCCTTCTATGAAAAACTGTTATGAGCAGCTTTACGTATTGCCAGCAATTGATGAAATACAGCTTGAAATGAATAAAATATCATTAGTTATTTTTGAACCATACCCTGGAAATAAGCTACATCCTGATTTACAGTCATTTTATGACAGTACCCCGTATAAAAACAGAGTAATGTTTTTATCTGGGCAAAGAAATGTAATGGAAAAGTTATATCAAAACAGCAAGAGATTGACTGCTATAAGGCAAATAATTGCAAGCATGCAGGCAGAATATGTATCTGCTGCTGACCAACAATATAAGGAAGCTGATAATCAAAAGGATAAAGTGACACAAGCCTTGCTTCAAAGTATAAGAGAAACATTTATTACACTATATTTTCCTACTAAAAATGGCATAGTATCTGAAGACTTTAAATTAGAATTTAAGGAAAATTCTTTTAAAGGTGAAGAACAAATTGTCAAGGTATTAAAAAATGAGAAAAAATTTGAAGATTATCAAGCTGCTGACATTTTCATGGATAACATGAGAAACAAATGTGAAGATAGACTTTTTACACAAAAGGAAATGACCTTTAATCAAATAAAAGAACGAGCCGCAACAGAAACAATATGGCAGTGGTATCATCCTGATCAACTTGAGGATTTAAGAAAAGATTGCATTAAAAAGGATAAGTGGAGAGAAATAGGAGGATATTTAGTCAAAGGACCTTTTGCAAAAGAACCTACTTCTGTTATAGTGGAACAAACCGGATATGAT
>JBASLQ010000440.1:0-6509 GCA_049656425.1 Sedimentibacter sp. | reverse complement strand
CCGATGGTTGCAGGTTCAAGTGATCTAAATTACTTTAATCTTATATTATCTAAAAATGACTATTACTCAAAAACTGCTGAATTAAAAACCAAAGAATTACAAAGGGGTAGAGAGCAGTTGCTAAAAGGCATCGAAATAAAAACAATATCTACATACTACAAATTGCTTGTTGCTGAAAAAACAATTGAAATAAATCAGGCAAAACTTGACAAAGCAAACGAGCAACTGAGAGTAATAAATCTGAAATTCAATAACGGCTCGGAAACAAAAGCTGGAGTATTAAGGGGAGAAATGGCCGTGCAAGAAGCAAAGACTGAACTAAGTACAGCGATGGATGATTTAAATATTGTAAAGCTTGATTTACTTAATCAATTGAATTTGCCTTTTGATACCAGTTTCGTTTTGACAGACACTGAACTTACTTATGTACCTACAGTTGAACTTAATTTAGAGGCTGCATTAGAAAAAGCAAAGGCAGAAAGACTTGAAATTATTTCAGCTCAAAATGATTTAGTACTTCAAAAAATTGAAACTCATGCTTACAAGGCTTACTATACATCTAATTTGTGGCAAAATAAGGTTGCTGTGAAAAAGCTTGAAGATGCGGAATTAAATGTTCCTCAGGCTTACAAGGATGTTGAGCTTGATGTGAGAAACACATACTTAAATCTTGTTAAAGCTGAAAGGGCTCTTATAAATATGGATAAGACAGTAGAGTTATCAAAAGAAGCAGCTCGTATAAACAAACTTCTCTATGAGAACGGAATGGCAACATCACTTGATGTTTTAGATGCAGATACAAATTTAGCAGAAGTTGAAATTGGTCGCTATCAGTTGCTAGTGGCGTACAATTTAAGTAAATTAGCATTTGATAATTCGAATTTAATAGGGAACTTAAGCAATACAGGTCAATAATTTGAAATAAGGAAAACTATATAAAAAATGCTGCAACTGAATTGTTATCAGTTGCAGCGTTTTTAATCTTTTTTGGTAAATATTTCTGATATAATTTTTAAAGCAGTCAATGACAGGCCTACATACATATTTATACCGAATACAAATCCGCCAAATCCATAAAGCATAAGGTTTTTAAAATATTTTCCACCAAAGGAATTAAACATTTCATGAACTTTTTTCGATTCCATTTTTTCTATTTCTTCTTTTGCTATGCGGTCAAATTCAATAGCTTTCAATATTTCATATAAATTACGCTTTAAACTCAATATGCATGCATCGACAAAACTGTTAAGAGCGTATAATTTTGTTTCTTCATTTATAAAGCTGAAATTTTCAGATGCAGCTTCGTCTATAACAGAAGTCAAAACAGCTTTGGCAGTAAATTCTGTTCCTTGGTTGTTTATAAGTTCTTTAACATAATTTTCTGTTGATTTAATAAATTCATTTTTATTAATAATGGTGCTTAAATTCATATCACTGACATAACTTTTGTAAGTATCTAATGATTCAGTAATTGCTTTCTCAATAAATTCATTTCTACCAAGAATTTCAATGATATTGTCCAGGATAATTTTTACGTCTTCTTGAGATATTCCTTCAAAGATTTCATTAAAGGCTGTATTCATAAATTTATTTGATACATCAAAAGTAAGCAATGAAATTTTATTGATAATTTCTTCTTGATTCGTGTCAACAGAAGTTTGTATCTTTGAAAATAAAGCATTCAGTTCACCGTAATAAGCTTTTAAAATGCTATTTAAGTCATTTAAGCTAAAAAATTTCAAAATGTCATTTAAATTTTTGTTTCCTGCTTTTTTAAATATTTCTTCAATACCTCTTTGAATTTTGCTTTCTATTACAGCTGAATTTTCAGAATCAAGATATTTATCAATTAACTCATTTAATTGTATTTTATCAAGGCCGCTGTGGAGAACCTGTACTTTTGCCTTGTAAAATTTCTCATTTATTATGCTGCTTGCTATGTTGTTAAGTTCATCTTCCTTTTCATCAATAAACCGTGGTACTTTTACTTCTATTATTTTTTTAAGAAGTTCATCTACAATTTCATCTCCGCCAACGATGGTATACATTCCTCTTTCAAGAAAACCAAGACTGCTTTTAATTTCAGATTGAACCATTAATGCTATTTTACCTTTGCTTTCCTTAACATTACTTTTTACCATTGTGGATATGTTTTTTAGTAAATCAGGCATTTTTTTATCTATATATTCTTTTAATTTACCATCAAAAAGCTCTTCAAAACTTTTATTTTTGTCGAAAACACGATTAAATAAATTCACAGCACTTTGAGATACTTTATTTCTTGAAGATTGTGATAAAATTATGCTACTTATTTTTTCGGATACAATCATTGATAATCCTGCCTTTTTTTCAACATCAAGCATATCATCAATTGATTTATTAGTCATACTCCTGTATTTATCTTCAAATTTTAAAATGTAATTTTTTATGCTGCTTTCATCCGAAAGAAATACTTTCAATTTGCTGTAATATTTAGTAGTATAACTAGTAAAAATTTTATTTAAAAAAGAATTAGAAAATTTGCTGTTAAGCTTATTTTTGCTGTTAATTGACAAATAAATATTGCTTGCTAGATTTTGTGTTTCAAAAATCTTTACAGCTCCTTGTTTACTTAATTTCTTTATAACATTGTCCGTAAAAAGTGATGACAATTTAAAGTTTACAATTTTTTCAGCAATAAAATTGCTAAATGACTTCATATTATTAGTAATGCTGACTTTACCATAAGAAAATAAACTGTTCGCAATGTTTGGCTTGTTGCTTGTTAAAATATTGCTGATAGTTTCATAATTATTATCAGCAACACTATTTACAAAGCTTCCCTTAATACTGCTTTTATAATCTGTAAATAATTCATTTATGCTTTTTTTGCTCAGCAAATTATTGTCAATAAAGTGTGCTGTACTCTTAGCAAAGGATTTTTGATTTTTAATAATAAAGCCCAATGAAAAATGGCGAAGGAACGGTATTTTACTTAAAAACTTTTTTTCCTTGTAAGGCCTAAACAGCATGTTTATTGCAATAACATTAGTGCTGAAACCAACAAATGCATATGTTATCATGCTTGAAATATTTATTTCTCCAGGATTAACCGGAGAATTCTGAATTGCGGCCAAAATAATTCCTGCAGCAACTCCAAGTATTCCGCCAAAATACATAATAGGCTTAAGTTCTCTTCCGATAAACTCATTAGCAAAATCAACAAGTTCATCATCACTGAGCTTGTTTAAATTGGATGAAACAATTCCCTTGACAGATCCTTTTAATATTGAATCAGTATTATTTATTACGTATGAACGCAGTGCTTCCGAACTGTTGATGGATATATTGTCAATTGAATTTAATTTATCCAATGCATGAGATATTTTGATGATTTTTAAATTTTCGGCAGAAACTGCATATTTCTTATAAATTTCTTCAGAAACTTTCTCATAGGTTGTTTGATTTTTTAAAGTGCCTTTTTCATCTGCTGCACTTGTTATTTGACCGTTAATCCAATCCTTTACAGAACCGGAGTTGCTGTTGATTGTTTTTACTGTAAAATTATTGGCTTTTGAAATATATTCTTTTGCTTTTGGTTCATTTAAAATATTTTCTAAGTCAACAGACATCATATTGTTTATTTTAACAATTGATTTTTTTTCTAACATTTCAATAACAGTGTTTGATGTTAAAATCATATTCAAATTTATATTATTAAGTGAATATTCGGGAAGAATATCCTTAACATGAATGTTTTCAACATTATCAATAAGAGTATTAAAAATGATTTCGAAATTATTGTTTAAATAATCTGAAACAAACGTTGCTGCTTTAGAAGCGGTAACATTATTTTTTTCAGCTTCTAAAATAACTTCACTTACGGAAAGATTGTTTAAAAGTTCAATTAATTTTGAACTTATGGCGGTACCAAGCTTTTCCGGTTCAGTAATATTTTCGACATAAGATATTATTTTCTGAACAATACTGTACTTCTGACTAAGGTCATGAAAATATGTATTTTTTATGGTGGAGAGTAGCTTACCCTTTAGTCCGTCTGATTCTTTTATAACTTCATCAATTGACTCTTCTATAATCTTATCAATTGTGAGACTGTTTTCGTTAATCCAATTAATAATTACTTTAGTTACATGTGGCAAATTTTCTGCAATGTAATCTTTCAATCCTTCTTCAAAAGAAGAATCAAGCAATTGAAATATGCTTTTATCACATTTTTCCACATAAAAAAATAAAGAATTGCACAGAGAACAAACATTTTGCTGTCCTCTTTCAGAATTTATGAAGTCTGTAAATTCAGTTGAAAGTCTAAGTCTTTGTTCATTACTGATATTGACAATGTCTTTTAATTCTTTATCATAAAAAATCACTTTTGCTGAATTTACAGCTGTGTTAAAATTAGCAGCATCAAAAATATCATTGACTGATACTGAATAATCATTTGTTTTAATTACTTCAACAAATTTAGCAAAAATATTATGTATAACCACATTTGGGCTGTTTTCAGTATTTTTAAAAACATCCTTAATCTTTAAATGCTTGTTCTGATTATAGAAAGACAACAATATTTTTTCTGTTATATCAGTATTTTTAAGAGCATTGTTTAATGTTATGTAAAGAGAGTCACTTATTTTTTCCAATTGTATTTCGTTTAAAATATCTTTTGGCTTAAGATAATCTATGATTAAATTTGTTATTTCCGGAATGTGTTCATTTATAACATCGGCAACAAATTTATCAACATTAACAAGGCTTGATTCAAAGCCGTCAATATCAGAAAATGTTTCTTTACCTACAGCTTCATAAATGCAGTCGTGGAAAAAGTCTGCAGTCAAAGTTTCAAATTTTTCTTTAAATGCATCATCATTAAGTATTTCATGTAGTTTATCCTTATTGATTATATCATTTTCAACTATTGAACTAAGGTTATCAATAAATTCATTTCTTGTTTTCTTAATGACACCGCCTATTTTAAGAGGTGTATATTCTTTAAAAAGCATGTTTATGGCATAATCATTGGTTATAAACCCTGAAGCTCCACCAAGAATTGCCTGTGCTATGTAATTTAATAATACGTCATTCATGGTTATTTCCTTTCACTGTTGATAATAGTGAATTATATCATTATTGGATAAGTATTGCAAAAAAATAAATACTACATATATATTATTATTTGCAATATCATGAGATTTCATTCAACAGCTTTTTCACGCTGAATTGAGTATATAGAAATTAAGTGGCAAGCTTAGTACCAGTCAATGAGTGAAAATAATACAATATAGCCATATAAGTAAAATTATATTGATTTTTAATGCTAATTATTGTAAAATAGAATAAATTAGCAGAATCTATTAGGAGGAATAAAGTAAATGAAAACGTATAGCACTGACAAAATTAGAAACGTTGCCTTAATTGGCCACAGTAGCTGTGGCAAAACAACGCTAACGGAAGCACTTTTATACATTACCAATGTCACGAACCGAATGGGTAAAGTTGAAGATGGAAATACAATTTCTGATTTCGATAAAGAAGAAAAAGACAGACAAGTTTCTATTGGCACATCGCTCATACCAGTAGAGTATGACAATACTAAAATTAATTTTCTTGACACTCCTGGATATTTTGATTTTTTAGGCGAAGTTTTTGGAGCCCTAAGGGTTGCAAGCGGAGCAGTAATAGTAGTAGATGCAAGCTCAGGAGTAGAGGTTGGTACAGAAAAAGCATGGAAGTATGCTGAACAAAGAAACTTGCCTAGAGTAATATTCCTGAATAAAATGGATAAAGAAAACGTTAAATTCGATGATGTACTCGAATCATTAAGGAATCAATTCGGCAATAAAGTTGTTCCATTTGCAGTGCCTATAGGCGATGCTGACGCACTTTCCGGATATGTTGACATAGTTAAAATGCAGGCTTATAAAGATGTTGAAAGACAGAGAGTTCCTATAGATATGCCTGCAAATATAAAGGCAAAAGCAGAAGAGTTAAGAGCTGTATTAATGGAATCTGTAGCAGAAACTGATGAAGATATGCTTGACAAGTTCTTTAACGGCGAAGAATTTACAGATGCAGAAATACATACAGGATTGAGAAGAGCAGTTCTTGTCGGAGAATTAGTGCCTGTAGTAATCGGTACAGCAACCAATGTCTTAGGATTAAAATTGTTAATGGATATGATAGTTGAATATTTGCCAAGTGCTGAAGATTTAAAAGAAGTAAAAGGAATGAATGACAGTAAAGAAGAAACCAGAAAAATAGACCCAAAAGAACCTATGTCTGCTTTAGTTTTCAAAACAATAGTTGACCCATTTGTAGGCAAAATTACTTTATTCAAAGTTTTATCAGGAACATTGAAAAAAGATATGGATATTTATAATGCAAATAATAGAGAAACTGAAAGAATAGGAAGTATTTTCTTTATTAGAGGAAAGGACCAGGTTGAAGCTTCAGAAATATCAGCAGGTGATATTGGTGCCACCTCTAAATTGCAACACTTTAAAACAGGTGATACT
>JBASLQ010000439.1:0-1545 GCA_049656425.1 Sedimentibacter sp. | reverse complement strand
ATATATACCAATATGAAACTGCCATCTGCTGCTTTTTTTCTTCTTACTTCTTTAAGACCTAAAGCTTCTTTGTAAAAAGTAATGCTTTTATTTAAATCTAAAACGTTGAAATTAAAATGATTAAATTTAAACTCCATTTATTACCTCACTTGATTTAATATTATTATAATTACTGTTGGTTTTCTTGTGTTGTTTCTGCTTCTGTATTTTCCATAATGTCAGTATTTATAATATTTTCTGTATTTGCATCTTGAGAACCATTAATCATAGAATTTAACTGATTTAATATGTTTTCAAGTTCTTGAAGACTTTCTCCATAAGCTGCCCAGTCTCCCCTTTGCGATGCTTCATTTGCCTCATTAAATATTTCATTGGCTTGTTCAACCAAGTCATTTATATTTGTGTCGTCATATTGTCCATCGGCTTGTTCTTCTGGTTCCTCTATAGAAATCACTCCGAAAATTCTGTCCAACGCTTCTTCAAGAGTAGGCTCCATCAATATTTTTTCACCTAATGAAACAACTACCATTTTCATTTCCGGGAAATTACTTTCTGTATCGGACTTCAAATAAATTGGCTCAACGTATAGTAAAGAATCCTCTATTGGAACAACTAATGTATTTCCTCTTAAGACAGTTGAACCTACCTGGCTCCACAATGTAAGCTGTGATGAAATTACAGTATCCTGATCTATTTTAGTTTCTATCATATTCGGACCGGCAATTGTCTTAGTCTTTGGAAACTTATAAAGAACTAATTCTCCATAATTTTCGCCGTCATTTCTGGCAGCCAATAAAGATATCATGTTATCTTTATTTTGAGGAGTGTATTGTGTTGTCAACAAAAATTCAACATTTTCTTCTTCAGGAAGTTTAAACATTAAATAGCTTGATCCAACAGACTCTTCTCCATTATTCATATATTTTGCATTTGCTATATCCCAATAATCTTCTCTTCCAAAAAATACTGTAGAATTTTCTATATGATAAAGTCTGTACATTTCAGATTGTATATCAAAATATGACTGTGCATATCTTACATGACTTCTAATACCTTCTGGCATTTCACTCATTGGTTTAAACAAATCAGCAAATATTTTTTCATATGTTTTAATAACAGGATCACTCTCATCTGCTATGTAAAAATCTGTTGATCCATCATAAGCATCTACTACAACTTTAACAGAATTTTTTATGTAATTTACATTTAATCCTTCAATAAACTTATCTGTTGGTTGTGAATATGGGTATCTGTCACTTACTGTAAAACCTTCAATAACCCAGTACAGTTTTCCATCTTCTTGATTAACTACAACATATGCATCAGGATCAAAATATAAAAATGGAGCTATTTCGGATACCCTTTCCATAATGTTTCTGTTTAAAACTATTTTACTGGTACTGTTTATATTATTAGAAATCATTAGTCTGTAACTAGCTTCTCTTATGCTGAACAATAGTCTATTCATAAAAGAAAGGTTAATGCCAGCCGTTCCTTCATAGAATGTTTCCATATTATTAGAACCTGACGGATAATCAAATTCCT
>JBASLQ010000438.1:0-14416 GCA_049656425.1 Sedimentibacter sp. | reverse complement strand
TGAAAGGAATTGTTAAGGAGGGATATTAATGCCAACATTAAATTGGATAGGAAAAGAAAGAGTAATTAATCATCATTTGGATATATCTTATACTCTTACTTGTTCAAATGATTTTAGAGATACCCTTGAAAATATTGTGAAAGGACTTAACAAAGCAGGATTTAGTAAGTAGTTCAAAATGAGGGAGGACGTGAGGTTGCAAGGGAGACAAAATTCTACAACCTTGATATGATTCTTGCTATAGGCTATCGTGTTCGTTCCAACGTCGGAATGCAGTTTCGTAACTGGACAAGCAAAATCCTTAAAGAGTATATGCAAAAAGGATTTGTAATGAATGATGAACGATTAAAAAATCCAAAAAAATTTGGTGAAGATTATTTTGATGAACTCTTAGAACGTATTCGTGATATATGCAAAGGAAAAAAACCCGGAAGAAGATGCAGAACCAAAAAAATAGAATGGGCAAAGGAAATAGAAATATACTCTAGTGGAAGATATTTCACAGTAACAGGTAATACCATTTTAGAAACTGGAATAAATGAGAGAAGTTCAGAATTAAAAGAAGTGTATGAAAGATATTTTACAGAAGATAAGAAAACAACACCAATAGCACCTAGTTGCTCTAGAGAAAAAAACAAGGAAACATTAAGTATAGGACTTGAAAAAGATAAGAAGCTTAATGACTTTATTAACGGAATCTTTGACACAAAAGATGAGAGTGCAAAGGATATGGCATTAATGGGGAAGCTTTTATATTGGACAAATAATGATGTAGAGCTAGCAATAAGCGAGTTTTTAAAGACACCCTTTGTAGAGGGAATGACTGTTTCTAGACTTGCCAAAGAGCTTAAGGATTCGCTTTTTATATATAGGCACGGAAGCCGCTTGCGTCTGTGACGGATGAGAACTGGAAGTATCTGCAGTTTATCGATCTGGTAAGTGAGCTTCCAAATGCGCATATTGATGCGGAAAAACCGGAGCGGCTGCTGGTGCAGTATGCAGGCAGCAGCTGGACGGTCTGACTCTGATTTTTACAGCCCGCAGGCACTACTCATCGAAAATTTTACTGCCGCTTATTGATTTGCTAATGGAGGTGAAAGATGAAGCTGCATCAAGATAAGGATGCGTTTGAAGCCCTGCTTTCGGATGTCAGCCGCAGAACAGGCATCCGTAGCGACATCATAGAAAAAGATTATTACCTGACACTGCTCCTGTGGGAGCTTGCGAAAATGCAGGGGACGCTTCCTGCATATTTTAAGGGCGGCACCGCCCTGTATAAAGCAATAGGCAGCATGAAACGCTTTTCCGAAGATATTGACCTTACAGTTGAAATACACGACTGCTCAAAAAGCCAGGGGAAAAAGCGTTTGGAAGCAGCGGCCAACAGCTACCATGCTCTTTCCAGGACATCGGACAAAGCAAGAGAAAGCAACCAAAGAAGCAGCATCACCAGCGTATATGAATATACTCCCATTACTGCTGTAGATGCTGGTGATGCACTCCAGAGGTTTGGTTATGTGAAGATTGAGGCGACGCTATGAAGCAGGGTAAAATAATAGATGCGGTAAGGACAGGCCATGTGCTTGCGTTGGAATTAGAATAAAGAAGCATAGGCAGGAGTAATCTCCAGCAAAAGCATTGCATTGTAAAGCAATGCTTTTGCTGTTTTTGTATTACATTTCTTTTATATCATTTTGCGTCTGTTTAGGTTTGCAAGCGGCAAAATAGTCGGTATATCCAAAGATACGTCATTGGCTGTGAGAAGTGCTTTCATTGCAGGGCTGCCCGATTTGCAGAAGACAACGCACCTTCCAAATACAAGGAGAAAAAAATATGCGCATGTAATTAGCAGAAACGTCAAAATTAAATCAATTGTTCCGTTTTGTAGAGGCATAGTAAATATAAAAAATGTTTATTATGCCTAATTATCTATCTTCTTGCGGTAGTAATTTTTGAAATCCGTAGAATGCTGCTGCCCCCACGATATTAGCGACCTCTGTTTCAGTAAGATTTACCTCATTTTTCAGCCATGTAAAATAGGCAGAAGTTACACCTGCGGAATAGAACTCTGCATATAGCTCAAGTTCATCCTGAGGCATCTTCAACCCATCTGCCATCGCTTCTACTACCACACTTTTTACAATGTTCTTGATTTCTTCCCAAAATGAAAAATAGGATGGCATTTTGGCTATGTGGCGATAAAGATCAATGTCCCAATCAATGAGAAGATTTAATGACTGAAATAGGGATGAAACATCAAAGGACCGGTCAAAAAAATCATTCTTTTCTAATATCAGGAGGAATTCACTAATCAAATCCTGGTAAAACTCGTTTATAATGGCTTCTGTAGAATCATAGTGCAGGTAAAAGGTTTTTCTGTTAATATTAGCACGTTTTGCAATTTCTGTAACGGTGATTTTGGGTACATTTTTCTCCTTGATCATTGAGAAAAATGCTTCCCGGATTGCTGCCTTTGTTTTGGTAATTCTGCGATCCTCTGTCATGAGGCACCCCACTTTCAATAGATTTGTTGATTAATCCACATGTAAAGATAAACTGGCAATTGAATAGTTTATTACAAACTATTATAATACACACATGTAGAATAATCAATATATGTGTATTAAAAAAGGAGGTCAATATGGAAAAGATGCGCAGGACGATTTATGAATTATGGATTGCAGATGAGCTTAACCGAATGTGCCTGCACTCCCGGTTTCCACAAATGCTTCAATATATGCAACACGGTAACGTAAACGTATATCAGCATTGCATTAATGTGGCACATATGAGCTGTCAGATTGCATGGAGGCTTCACCTTAAAGTAAATTATTCGTCATTAATTCGGGGAGCATTACTCCACGATTATTTTTTATATGATTGGCATGAGCGGGGTCAGGAACACCGGCTTCATGGTTTTCTCCATCCGCTCATAGCCTTAAAAAACGCCCGCGAGGATTTTGAACTCACATCCACAGAGGCCAATATTATTCTTCGGCATATGTTTCCGCTGATTCCCGTTCCACCAAACTGTCTGGAAAGCTGGATTGTCTGTGTGGCCGATAAGGCATGCACCATGAGGGAAATTCTAAGATTAACCGATGCAAAAATTCAGAATCCTGCGGGAGGATACCGATATGAGCTTCAGTGAATTGTTCCTGTATTTTTATTGCTACAGCTTTCTGGGGTGGCTCTATGAATCCACGCTTTGCTCCCTCATAGGAGAGCGGCGATTTATAAATCGTGGATTCTTACTTGGGCCTTACTGTCCGATTTATGGAATGGGCGTTGTGTTGTGCTGGCTGGTATTGAAAAACAGCACAAATGTTTTTCGGGTTTTTGGAGCTGCAGCAGTTTTATGCTGTTCCTTGGAATATATAACTTCCTTTTGTATGGAGAAATTTTTTAATGCCAGATGGTGGGACTACAGCAATATGCCTTTTCAGCTTCAGGGCAGAATTTGTCTTTACGGAGGCGTCATCTTCGGCGCAGCAAATGTAGCGGTACGATTCATCCTTCAACCGGTGCTTATGCAGTTAACCGTGAATATAGATCATGGGCTGCTGTTTGGAGTGACAATGCTCCTTTCTGGTATCATGGCTGCTGATACGGTTCTTACTCTGATAAGCTGGAAGGGTTTAAACAAACATTTGGGCTTAATTCATGACGCAATTTATGACAAAGCGGACGGGGCTTTTTTCGGATTGACAGACCGTTTTTGGGACACACGTATATCTTACATCATCGAAAAGGGACATGTACTTCTTGTCCGGATTCAAAACCTGAACATTCAATTGGATCGCAGCGAGCTTCGATTTTTCCAGGCATTTCCCAACATCCGCATTCACGCTTATGAGGAAATTCTCCAGTGGCTGCGGATCAAGGATCAGCTTAAAAAGGACCTTGATCTAAATAAGAAATCACCGAATTGCCTTGCTGATAACAGCAGCAAAGATGTTTTAGAGTCGTAAGTTTAAGATAAATAAAAACAAGTATTAAGGAGGAAAGGACATGGAGCCGCACAATATTCCGAATCATTTAGCCATTATTGTGGATGGCAATCGCAGATGGGCCAGACAACATAACCAGCCATCTTATATCGGACATAAATACGGGTTCGAGCGCTTGGAGAAAAGTATTGATTATGTGGTAACGCTGGGTGTTTCTTACATAAGCCTGTTTGTATTTTCAACAGAGAATTTTCAACGGGATGCGCAGGAAATAAATTACCTGATGAATCTATTTCGTAAAAATTTCTATCAGATGTCTCTAAGGATGAAAGAAAGCAATATTAAGGCAATTTTCTCCGGCAGGCGGGCTGATTTACCCACTGACATAATTGATTCCATGGATCATTTGGTTTCTACAACTCGCGATTGCACAAGCGCTACCGTGAATTTTTGCCTGAACTACGGCGGAAAAGCAGAAATTGTCGATGCCTGTAAAGCAATCGTTAGAGAAATTAACAGTAAAATGCTGTGCGTACAGGACATTGATGAAACACTTTTTGCTCAGCACCTTTATGCAGATTTGCCGCCGATTGATTTATTGATTCGTACAAGCGGAGAGCTTCGTATCAGTAATTTCATGCTATGGCAAAGTGCTTATTCGGAAATGTATTTTACCGATGTACTCTTTCCTGATTTTGATGAGGGATGTCTAGATGAAGCAATCAAAGCCTATCAATGCCGGAATCGCCGCTTCGGTGGAGATTCCCAAATTTAAAGGGGAATAAATAACCAGAAGGGAGTGATTGGTATTGATAAACAAACTTAATCAACCGGGCAGAGTAGGGATGGTCTTAGAGGGCGGGGCTCTCCGGGGAGTTTTCACGGCTGGGGTGCTGGATTATTTCATGGAGCAGGGGCTGAAATTTCCTTATGTGGTAGGAGTATCCGCAGGGGCATGTAATTTACTGGGATATGCCGCACATCAAATTGGCTATACGAAAAATTGCATGATTCAGAGGGACGCTAAAAATCAATACCTCGGCGTGAATCAACTGATTCATGCAAAAACGATAATCAATTTTGATCGGATTTTTTATGAATATCCCTACAATCAACTCCCATTTAATTTTCAAGCATTTTTTGATTCAGATATCCGCACTGAGTTCGTGGTGACAAATTGTGCCACAGGGCAGGCGGAATATCTTCATGAAAATCGTGATGAGCATCGGCTTGGCACTTTGGGAAAAGCCTCTGCCAGTGTACTGCTGTTCTCCAAAATGGTGGAACTTGACGAGAAAAAATATCTTGACGGCGGGTTATCGGACTCCATTCCCATCGTACGCGCAATCACACAGGGCTTTTTGAAAAATGTGGTCATCTTAACCCGCCGGCGCGGAGTCATCCCGACAATGAATTACTACCAGAAGATACTGTATCAAACATTTTACAAAGATTTTCCGGAACTGCTTGATGCGATTTTTAACCGGCCGGCAATGTATAAACGACAGTTTGCGCTGTTGGACTGCCTGCAAGAAGATGGAAAAGTGTTTGTAATTCGACCGGAGCTTCCCGAAATTAAGCGGTTTGAAACAGACCCTAACATACTGGAGGCATATTATCATCACGGTGTACAGGTTGCAAAATTGTGCTGGGGAGAACTGCAGTCCTATTTATCTCTCTCAAATGATATATATGAAACATCACAGATTTAATATCCGAAGTCAAATAAGAATACTTAACTATATTTTTTAAAGGAGAAATACGTATGAATATCACTGATAAGTTAAAAGAGTTTGGTTTTACGCAGGCCATCAATTATCTTGAAAAGGATCCAGAAACGAATATACCCAAGCTGATGGCACTGGTGGACCGTTTCATGTCAAAGAATGAGTTTGCCGAACATCGTGAGGCAGTGCGGTTGGCAATTGAAAGAAAGGATAATTGGTACCAGTTTATTATGAGGCTTTATGAACTAGATGGCGAGACAAGAACTACTTTCTTTCGCAATTTTATACTGAATGAAAACTTTTTTGGCTGGCCCGAGCAGGAAAGAAACCGGGAAAAATACAACTGCAATATTCCATGGACCATCCTGCTGGATCCAACTTCTGCGTGCAATTTGCACTGTACGGGTTGCTGGGCTGCCGAGTATGGGCATAAGCTGAACCTGTCCTATGAGGATATAGACTCTATTATTGAACAGGGAAAGACCTTGGGAATATATTTCTATATTTATACCGGTGGTGAGCCACTGGTTCGTAAGCAAGATCTAATCCGCATGTGCGAAAAGCACCCCGACTGTATCTTTTTGTGTTTTACCAACGGGACTTTGATTGATCAGGATTTTTGCGCGGAACTGTTGCGAGTAAAGAACTTTATTCCCGCAATCAGCTTGGAGGGCTTCGAGGAAGCCAATGACAGCCGCCGTGGAGCGGGCGTTTATTCCAAGGTAATGAACTCCATGCGGCTTTTGAAAGAGAGCAAGCTGCTGTTCGGAATCTCGGCTTGTTATACCAGCGCCAACTGGAATGATGTCAGCAGTGAGGAATTCTATGACAAAATCATAGATATGGGAGCTCTTTTTGTATGGTTCTTTCATTATATGCCGGTAGGAAAGGGAGCAGTCCCTGAACTAATGATATCGCCTGGCCAGAGGGTAGAGTTGTGTGAGCGTATCCAAGAATTTCGTAAAACAAAGCCCATCTTTGCCATGGATTTTCAAAATGATGCACAGTATGTGGGCGGCTGTATTGCCGGAGGACGCCGGTATCTTCATATTAATGCTGCCGGAGACGTTGATCCCTGTGTATTTATCCATTATTCTAATGCCAATATTCACGATTGTACTCTGATGGAAGCGCTGCAGTCCCCAATTTTTATGGCATACCACGACGGGCAGCCGTTCAATGATAATATGCTGCGCCCATGCCCTATGTTGGAAAACCCTGAGCTTCTGTCTGAAATGGTTAAGAAGACGGGGGCGCATTCAACAGATCCACAGGCACCGGAGAGCGCAGAAGAATTGTGCGCCCGGACGATTGAGTATGCCGAACGCTGGAAGCCTGTAGCGGAGCAGCTTTGGCATGATAGAACAAGCTGTGATGGCTGTTCTCAGCACTCTGGTTCAAAAAGGAACTTTTAATATGTCTTATCAGATTGTTACCGATGCTACGGCAGACATGGACTGGAGTATGTGGGACGTTTGTGTACTTCCGATGGAAGTATGTATTGACGGGCAGCCATATTTATACGGTCCGAACGGCAATATCAGTGTATAGGATTTTTATAAAGCTTTGCGGGACGGAGCAAAAACCAGTACATCTCAAATTTCCGTTTCTGAATTCAGCCAAGTATCAGGAAGAGCGGGAAGACGCTGCTGAAGGCACTGTTGTCATCGGACATGGAGACTGTCTGTCGGATGCCATAATGCTTGGAGCATACATTCGAGAGTAATTTCCAAAAGCAGAAATTATAATTACACCCGTTGGACCGATCATAGGCGCACATACCGGTCCGGGTATGCTGTCAATCGCCTTTTGATAACCGAAGTTTAGGACATATCTAAAAGCCTCAGCAGATAGGACAACTAAAATAGTCGCGATTACCCAATAAAAAATCGCTTTCTTTTAAGATATGATGTGGTAAGCGTATATGACTTCATAATTTATAATTAGTTATTGGTTATATTGGTTATATAAATAGCAAAAAAATAATGTAAATATAGAAGTATCAATGATGAATTTCAGACGGTGATTGGCCGGGTTATTGTCGGCAGGTTTAGCACAATCACGCTGTGAGGTGGGATATGAATATCGTAGACTATGCAGAAACAAAAATGGAGCGTTTTGAAAGTACTCAGTTTAATTTGGTGGACAGCTTGATATTATCACAGTTTGCCTATGTTTATTTTAACGATATTGTACCGGGTTTTGCAGATCACAGCGAACCTGTGCGCATTGCGGAATTATTGAAGGCTGAGAATATCCAGCAGATGCTGCATAATGTGCGCGATCCAAAAAATAATCACAGACTTCTGATTGCTCTTGGCATGAGCCCGCGGTTTCGGGATATTCGCATGTGCTGTTATTCTGATAGCTTGAATATAGCCGAGCAAAAACAATTTGCTGCCGTCATATATCTGATTAACGACAAAAATGCTTATGTTGCCTATCGAGGTACAGATTTGACCTTTATCGGCTGGAAAGAAGATTTCAATATGGCTTTTATTTATGCTTAGAAACGGCCTCATTACTCCTTCAGAGCATCAAAAAATAGACGCCTTGAACCGTCAGACATTTTCTCCGGAATTATCTGAAATATATGTATAAAAACGCTGGATATGTTGGAAACAGTGTGGTATGGTATGTAGCTGACAGGAGATAAAAGCTTAAGAAAAGGAGGATTTGTATGGCAAAGAAGGTTATAAAAATTAATCCTGTTAAGCATCAGACAGTACTTAAGCTTCAACCGAAGAAAAGGGTTTGCGCCTACCGCAGAGTCAGCACAGACTCCCGTGAACAGCAGAATTCCTTTTCAGCACAGGGAGAAGCGGAAAATGTCTCTACCGACAACAAATGGGCGAATGTGAAGCGCTTCAAGGATGGCACATATATTACAAGCTGCCCGGCATACGGCTACACAAAGGATGAGAATGGACAGTTAATTATTCAGGAGGAAGAAGCACATTTATAAGGGAAGAGTCCACTGTTGCTGCGGTACGGTTACCGATGATCAGATCCATGAAGCGTACATAGCTGCCATAAATCAGATTATTTCAAGAATGCAAATATTGGACCGCAAACCGAAAGAAGAAATAAAAAGGACAAATCAGGAGTTTAAAATGCTGGATCAAAGAATCAAGGATCTGGAGAATGATGGAAAAAACTCCTCAAAAGAATTGTACGGCTTGATTTTCAAGAGAGCTGCAGCCTTTTACAGCACTGCCGTAATTAAGGATTATGAGCATAACACAGAGACAATTAAACAGGCATTTTCCAAGAAAGAAATCTTTAATAAGTTAATTAAGTATCAAAAAATATTTTAAAAATCTCGAAAATATACTATAATAAACGCAACAGACAAACGTGTATAAAAATATCCGGAAAGGGTGATACTTTGGATCAGATAGCGTTGGAAAATGTAAGAAAGCTATGTAAAGAAGAATCAATTATTTGGAGTCAACATGTTGCTACTAGATGTCTACAAAGAGGAATAAAAACTATAGATATTGAAAATTGTTTATTAAATGGTGAAATTATTGAAAAGTACCTTGATGATTATCCATATTGCAGCTATTTAATTTTGGGATTAACAATAAAAAATCAAAGTTTACATGTTATATGCGGAATTGGAGATAGTAAGTTATGGATAATAACTGCATATTTTCCAAGTTTAGAAAAAAGGGAATCGAATTTTAAAAAAAGGAAGGAGAAATTATAATATGAAATGCTTTATGTGTAAAGGTGAAATGTTAAATAAAAATACAAACTATATTTTAGATTTAGTAGGCAGTATTATAATTATAAAAAATGCACCTTCTTTAGTATGTGAACAATGTGGAGAAGTAGTTTATGAAAGCAATGTGATGAAAAAGATTGAAAAAATGGTTGATATATTTAAAAATGCTTTAACAGAAATAGCAATTGTAAATTATAATGACAATGTAGCATAAAGAATATATTAAGCTACCCATTCCTGTCACTTAAGTTATTATAAGTTATTAAGTTATTGAAATTTGAACAAAATAAGTATTTTATGACATTTATAAAAGAATTCCATTTACGAGATTAAAGTTCAATAGAAGATTAGTTTTATTTTATAATAAGGTAGCAGAACCAGTCACTAACTTACTCAAAAATTCGATTGATATGTTCCCACTTACAAGGCATACAGGAAGTGTTTGTAAATTAATAAGGTTGTAGGCGCATAAGAGCAATATAACTTTTATATTTTTATTGTTTGAGTAATTTAAAAACGATAAGAATATAAGAATATAAGGAGATTTTTATTTGGTGAATAAGATTATGAGGTAAGAAAATGTATTATAAAGGTACAGATGATCCAGTGCGAACCCATCACTGTAAGCAGAGACTAAGTCTTAATATACCACTGAAAGTAATTTTGGGAAGGTAAGACTGAGGATGAACTGCAAGCCAGGAGACCTGCCTTGAATTAGATAAATATGTAGGGGTTATACATAGATATGTTTATTTTAAAACGTTTTTTAGTCTGATGGGAGCTAATTAGCAAATTGCTAATTAGCTTTTTTGTTTGAGTTGATATAAATAGCTTACAAGAAAAATTTGTTTCATACACGGTGTCGAATTGACATTCTAATGCATTTTCAAGTAAAAAATGAGGCTGTAGGTTCTAAAATTCAGTCCTATATTTAATGATCCAACAAAGAAAAGCTGCAGAACAGGGCATTATTGATTATTTATCATATAAAAAAGGTTATTGATTTAATTTTTTCTAGAAAATTTAAAATATTATGCTATAATAAAAATAATATATGGTATTGTTGCTTAAGTCTGAAATAATTTTAATTGAAGTCTGTGTAAGTGGAATTTTTGCACCAGAATTAATAGGAATACAAATTCTGTAAAGAGTTTCAGATAGTATATTTTTATTGGAGGCGAGTAATGAATAAAGCGATATGTCAAATAGTCGACTCTTCAGGGAGTCTACCGCGAAACTTCATCAAAAAGCACAACATAAGTGAGGTCCCATTCTACTTCAAATTTGAAAACACAAATTACTATCGAGAGAATGTGGATTATGAAATAAAAGAGTTTTATAAACATATGGAAGAACATCCTAACGATGTTCCCAAGACATCTGCTCCCAATATTTATGATTGGTTGACTATGCTTGAGGAGAATTATGCAAAAGGTGCTAAAAATTATATTGTAACTACTATTTCTTCTAAACTTTCTTCCAGCTTTCAAACGGCCATTTCTGCAAAGAAAATCTTTGAAGAGAAAAATAATGATGTCCACATTGAAGTTATTAGTTCAAATACTTGTGCTTGCGGGCAGGCTGCATTGGAAATTAGGATTGCTGAAATGATTGATAATGATAGGGAATTTAGAGATATCATTGAGACGATACATAAGATGGTTATGAATATAAGCTCACTTTTTGTGGTAAACAGCTTGACATATATGGAGGCTGGAGGCAGAATCGGAGAAGCGACTGCCTTTCTGGGAAAACTAATCAATATTAAGCCAGTATGTGAATTTATAGATGGCGAGGTACATCCCATAAAAGCAATTATTGGAAGAAAAAAATCACTTAAAACCATGATAGATGTTGCAGTTTCAAGGATGATTGATATTAATAAAATGATAATAACTGTCCAAAATGCAGAATGCCAGGAAGATGCGGACTATATGTGCAATTATCTACGGGAAAAAACAAATAATAATTGTCAAATATTTAATAGCATTCTAGGGATCACAGTAGGAGCACATTCAGGTCCGGGCGCAATAGGAATCGGTTTTGTTGAGCAGAATTTTGGGGACGGTTCTTTTTGATTGATAGTTTATGTCAATTAAAAAGAACCGTCCCCAATTCGCGGCCAAAATTGCAAATCATGCTTTTATAGCCCAACGCAATTTTGCAGAACGAGCACGAGGGTTGGCATTACATTCTTCTGATGATGGTCGAATAACATTGGGAGCTATTTCGCGATAGGCGCCTTCACGAAAAAAGCGTTGAAAAGATTTTTTAACCAGACGATCTTCTCCTGAATGAAATGAAAGTATAGCAACGCGCCCATCCTCGGCAAGGGTAGCAGGAAGCTTTTCCAAAAATTCATATAACACTTCAAATTCATTATTAACATCAATTCGTAATGCTTGAAAGCACCGTTGACAGGATTTTTTAATCTCATCATCACGATTTTTTCCCGGAATAAATTTCAGAGCATTTTTAATAATTTGTTGAAGCTGAGTTGTTGTTGATATGTCTATTCCTTTTTTTATTTCGGAGATAATAGCACGAGCGATTACTGCGGAATTAGGTTCGTCAGCATTTTCTAACAACATACCTTCTAATTCATCTTGTGAAATAATTTTTAAACGATCTGCCGCAGATATACCTCTTTCAGGATTCAGTCGTAAGTCCAATGGTCCATCATTCTTAAAAGAGAACCCTCTTTCAGGATTGTCAATTTGCATTGAAGAGACACCCAAATCTGCCAAAACAAAATTCAATGGTCCTGACTCTAAAGCGATTTGATCTATGTTGGAAAAGTTCATTTGCTTGATCGTTAAAATTTCGGAGTCATAACCTAAGTTCTCTAAACGCTCCCTTGTGCGCGGCAATTCAATTGGATCTACATCAAGTGCATACAAATGCCCCTTTGAATTTAAGCATTTAAGCATCTCTAATGTATGACCGCCATAACCTAGTGTTGCATCTAATCCGGTCTGCCCGGGAGCAATTTGCAAAAATTCCAATATTTCTTTAACGCAAATTGAACGATGCATACCGGCAGGAGTATTGCCCTTTTGAATAACTTTTTCCACATCATCAGCATATTTCTCTGGCTGAAGTTCCTTGTATTTTTCTTTAAAAGTTTTTGGATGAGTTCCTTTATATCGAATACGTCGCTGATGTTTTTGCTCTTGATTATCCATTGCGCAACCATGGAAATTTTGCGCTTATGAATTCAAGATTTGAAATTGATGTTTTATAAAACGTTTGGCTCATTCTTTCCTCCACCTTTTTTAATATCTTTTTTTAATGTTGCTACAAATCATATGATATCAAATACAATTCATAAATGCAAACTATTAAGAAGAAAATCTGTCAGAAAAATCAAAGCATGTGTAGAAAAAAGAGATACTTGACAAATGATTATTATGTTGATATCTCATATATATATATATGTTTAAGCAATAGATTGTGCAAAGAGTTTTCTAAAAAAACAGAACAAAAAGAAGAATATGAATACGAGCCACCCAGTAATTACTATAAATACAAAGAAAGTCATCTTATGTTTTTACATAACATGATGGTTCCAACGAACAATAATTTAAGCGCTTACTAAGGATTTTCAAAAGAAAGCAGAAACAAGTCATGACATTCAGAAGCTTTGATAGCTTGCACTATCTTTGCGGTAGTATGGGAGTGATTGATTTATTGTGCACAAAAAATAAAAATCTTTATACAAGCATAGTTTCAATCTTTAATTAAAAAAATCCCTCAGATAATCAATCCGAGGGATTTTCCTATTTCATGAAGGATTTGATTTATCTTTATTATTACTTTATATGTTCATTGTATGATTCTAAATATACTATGGCATTCTTAATCATATCAGGTGTGACTATATATGGATAATGCCTTACATCTATTCCTTTAAGCGCTTTTTCAACAACCTTATCTACATCCTCCTTTGAGCAATGTAAATCAGAAAGTTTTGTAGGAAAACCCATCTCACGATTGAATTTATAGATACGTTCTAATTCATCCATTTGCTTATCTACTGCCAGCAATACCAAAATTCCGTAAGATACTACCTCACCATGAAGATGTCCGTATTTCTCTATTTGCGGAACCACTGTAAATCCGTTATAAACAGCATGAGCAAGCCCGGTTGTTAAGTCAATGTTTACTAGATTTGAAACAAATCCCGTTGAGACAATAACGCCTAAAAGTATTTCTTCTAATTCCCTTGAGACTTTGTTATTCTTGCAATCTTCAAGTGCCTTGACACCATATTTTAAAAATGGTCCATTGCACATAAAAGCAATAGTTACACCCATTTCTTGAGAATGTGTAAGTTCATCGCCGCGGCTTGAAACTGAACTTTCAAAGTATTTTGCCATGGAATCGCCTATCCCTGCCCAAAGATATTTATCTGGTGCATTTGCAATAATTTCACTGTCAATAAAAATATGCTTTGAAGGTATATCAGAAAATGAATATTCTCTTAAAGAACCATCAGGATTGTATAAAATACCCAGACTTGTGGCAGACGCACAAGTTGATGCAATAGTAGGAAAAGTAAAAAACGCTCTGTTAGTTCTTTGTGCCAAAACTTTTCCTGTGTCTATAGCTTTTCCGCCTCCAACTGCAAAAATCATATTTGCTTCTTCAACTTCAGGAATAACTTTTAGCCTTTCAATGTTTTCTACTGATGATTCACCGCCAAAAGGAAAAAATCCCATAATTTTTAATTGACTTCCTTCAACTGCACTTTCTATTTTATTTTTTGCTGCACTTATGGCACGTTCACCGCCTATTACAACAACTTTACTTCCATATGGTATACAAGTTTTAGCTATTTCTCCGTATGCATCAGGACCTATAGTATAACTTGGAAAAAATTGCGTTTTCATAATTACTCCGTATACTGCAATTGCAGTTGCCGCTTCATGGCAGCGGCATGCCAAATTTTGTCTTAGAATTCTGTATTTTCAACTAATGAAATGTTATTATTAAAATTTGCTCCGTTT
>JBASLQ010000437.1:0-2945 GCA_049656425.1 Sedimentibacter sp. | reverse complement strand
CAGTTGCTGCAATGATGGTTACACGTTTGGTAGAAGGCAAAGACTGGATGTCTAAAAAACTTACAGCACACGAAGAAGTGTGATTTAACTTAAATCAATTAAAAATGCGTTTTGGATAACCAAGGCGCATTTTTTTATTTATTTAACGCTTCTTTATTAAAGAAATTCATAATCACATTAATATTTACATTAGTTATAATTAACCCAATCAATATAACAGAAACACCAAGCCACTGCATATTTGAAAGTTGTTCAGAAAGAACAATTCTTGCTGTTAACAACCCTGTTATTGGTACTAAAAGAGAAATTGATGCAACTTTTCCCATCGGGTATTTTGCAATTAACTTGCTCCATACACCATAACCGAATAATGTTGCTCCATAACCAAGATATATTACTGCAAATATGGACATACCATTTAAATTGGTAACTGCATTCCATAATGTTTCAGGAGTATCAATCATTAAAGCAAATATTAATAGTGGAATTGGAGGTATTAATCCAGACCACACCACCAAACTGAACATATCCAGAGTTTCACCTCGAGCGGCAGTTTTTTCTGAAGCAATTCTTGAAATTATATTTGAAGCAGCCCAGAACACAGGTGCAACTACAGTCAATATAATGGCTTTTAAAGGAATTGCCGATATTCCGTTTGATACAGCTGCCATTGCGATTATAACTAATCCTGAAGCTGCAATTAATGATCCGACTATTTGCTTTGCTTTTAATTTTTCTTTTAAAAATATCAATGCAAAAATGGGTGAAATAAAAGCTTGAAATTGTAAAACTATAGAAGCAATACCGGCCGGCATTCCAATTTCCATGGCATAAAATAAACAAGAAAATTGAAAAACTCCAACAAAGAGACCGTACAATATTATATATTTCCATTCAGTATTAGGCTTTTTAATAAAAAATACAGCAGGAAATGCTGTTATTATGTATCTTAAAACAACTAGAAGCATTGAAGGGACACCCCCAAGTCCTAATTTAATGACAGTAAAATTTGCTCCCCAAATTATTACAACTAATAATGCAAGTATTATGTCTTTCTTTTTCATATATTCTCCCATATCAAATTAATTTCAACTATAATGTTTTTATTATTGATTATACACAATGACAGCTTCTATATCAAGATAAATTTAACCGGTTAAAATAGTAACAATGTCTCTTGAACTTACAAAAGTAGTTTTCAATCATTAAAATTATATACTTTTTAGCAGCCTTTAAAGAACCCGAAAGAATAATGTTGGTAATATTTAAAAAGTTGTGCTATTATTATAAGAAAAATGTTGTAATGAGCATAATGATGGAGGTATAAATGAAAAAAATTATTTTAGGAAATACTGGTTTTGAAGTTACTGAAATTTGTTTTGGATGTTTACCCTTTGGTCCTCTTCAGAAAAATCTTTCTGTTGAAGAAGCTGCAGGTATCTTGTCATATGGTTTAGACATGGGTATTAATTTTATAGATACTGCTCAAATGTATAAAACTTATGACCACATTAAACTGGCATTAGCTTCAAGAAAGGACAAGCCGATAATAGCTACTAAATCGGCAGCAGCTTCTTATGAAGATATGGATGCGGCAGTAAAAGAAGCTTTAGATGGTCTTGGTGTTGATCATATAGATATATTCCATCTTCATTCTGCAAAGATGGATACTGGTCTTTTTGAAGTAAGAAAAGGAGCACTGGAATGCCTTAAGTATTACAAAAAGATTGGAACAATTAAAGCAATCGGAGTTTCAACACACAATGTAAAACTTGTAGAGATATGTGCTGACAATGACGACATAGACGTTGTGTTTCCTCTCATAAACAGAGTTGGCAGAGGCTTGTTAAACGGAACGGTTGAAGATATGGAAAATGCAATATCAAAATGTGAGAAAAACGGCAAGGGTATTTATCTTATGAAAGCTTTAGGCGGTGGTACGCTTATTGATGAATATGAAAAAAGTATGGAATTTGCCAGAAGCTTAAATAAAAATTATGCAATTGCCATTGGAATGATAAGCAAAGAAGAAGTACTTTTCAATGTTAACTATTTCAACGGTGAACGTAATTTAGAAGGAATAATAAAAATTAAAAACAGAAAACAAGTTGTTGTTACAAAAAATGTATGCGTAGGATGCAGAACTTGTGTTGATAATTGCCACAGCGGTGCAATAACCATGCAAGATGACAAAAAAGCTTTGATTGACCAGTCTAAATGTATACAATGCGGGTACTGTATAGCTTCATGTCCAAATTTTGCTATAAGAATGATATAAAAAATAAACATCAAATAATGATATACAAGTTGAAATTAATTCAAAAATAAAAAGAACAATTTTTTAAATATTATATATTTTTACAAAAACTATACTTTGAATCCAGAGTATAGTTTTTGTTGTAATATAAACTGTTTTTGCTGATTTCATAAACACTTTCATGGAATAAAAATGTATTATTATACGTATTTAATACAGACCTGGAATATTTAGGGTTGACAGCTATTATAAATAGTACTATAATTAATTAACATATTTCAATCTTGCGGCTTAAATACCGTCGTAATTATTTAATATTACATAATATCTAACATTAAAATTATGCATAAATTCTGTTCGCTGACAGCATAATTATTTAATCTAAAAGTTCTAATATAACCGACATGATTCTTATTACGTGGACAATTATTGCTTTATTATTAGTTTAACATTCAACGAAATTATCATCAATATAATAAAATTTTATTATATTTTTTTATAATACTTAAATTGTCAAAAATTATATTTGACAGCTTTATTAACAATAGGAGGAATTAAAATGAAACAGAAAAAAGTATTTACATTAATGTTGGTACTTGCAGTTTTAATGTTTACAATTGCAGGTTGCTCTCAACAAACAGATCAGGAAGTTAAAGAACCTATAACAATCGTGGCGACAGACAATAAC
>JBASLQ010000436.1:0-13101 GCA_049656425.1 Sedimentibacter sp. | reverse complement strand
ACAATTAACAGTAATAATAATGATATATGTTGTAAAAACTTCTAATTTTTGTCAAATCAAGTTCATTTTTCTTACAGTATTTGTATTTATTCACCATTTTATTGAAGTTAATATGTAATATATTTTTTTTACTACTAAATTGTGTAATATAATTGTCACATTTTACAATTATAGAAGTTATTGTGTGTTTATTTCTAAAAATGTACATGCTATAATTCCTTATGACGAAAAACTCATTAACAAGTTCTAAAATTTCCAAAGAAGCAAGGTGTATCTAACTTGTTTCCCAAAAAATCTAAAGACTAAATAGGAGTGAATTATGAAAAGAAAAGTACTAGCATTAACTTTAACTGCAGCATTAGCGTTATCATCAACATCAGCATTTGCTGCAACAACAACAAACTGTACAAAAGTAAATAATTATGATTTAAACAGCTTGCTGAAAGGTTTTACAAGCAACTCAAGTGTAAAACAATATAAGCTGACTGTAAATGGAAAGACAGTAGACTTGAACACAGTAAATTGGAAAACAGTGCTCAATACAAATACAACTAAGACTGCTAAAACACAGCCAGTTGCAAAACCTGCTGAAACTAAACCAGAAGCAGTTAAACCGGTTGCAACTCAACCCAAAACTGCTAAACCAGTTGTAACTCAGACAGTAACTACGGCTCCTACAACAACTCAGCCGGCAGCACCTGCAACTGCAACAACACCAACAACTAACACAACAGTTTCTTCGTCAAATTTATCATATGAGCAAAAAGTAGCAGAACTTGTAAACGTTGAAAGACAAAAAGCTGGCTTGTCAGCACTTACATTAGATACAGCAATTTCTAATGTTGCAAGAACCAAATCAAAAGATATGGCAACAAACAACTACTTTGCACATCAATCACCAACATATGGAAGTGCCGGAGACATGTTAAAACAATTTGGAATCAACTGGTCAGCATGGGGTGAAAATATTGCCTCAGGACAAAGAACTCCAGAAGCAGTTGTTACAGCATGGATGAATTCATCAGGACATAGAGCAAATATTCTTTCAACTAATTTCTCAAAAATAGGTGTTGGATATGCTACAAACTCTAATGGAACACCATACTGGACACAAATTTTTACAAACTAAGCAGATAAACTAAATTTTAATTAAATAAAGAATACCGCATCTAGGTGCGGTATTCTTTTTTTAATTACTGTACGATTTTATAATACACCCTTGCTGTTAAAGTATAAACAATGCCATAAATAACTGCAAAAGCAAGAATAGTTGCTACTGTGCACTTAACGAAAAGCATTATATTTGTAAGATTAAATAAAGCAAGCAGCAGTTAGTACACTTAAATCAAATGGTTTGTCAATGAAATCATCACCGCCCATGTTCATTGCCATAACAATATTCATATTATCCGATGCGGAAGAAATAAAAATAATCGGCACCTTGGTAACTAAGAGAGATACCTTTTTCTTCTCAGGTGATTTTAAATTTGTAAGTAACATCATAGGAATTTTTCCAAAACCGTAAACTAATTAACAAAAGCAGGCTTTATTTAACCTGCTTTTGATTAACATAATATATAATTATGTATTTACTGTTTGTTGTAGCGCAATATCGGCCTTCTTGCAGCCGTTGCTTCATCCAGTCTTGATATTATAGTTGTGTGAGGAGCTGTTTTTACTATTTCCGGATTATTTTCTGCCTCATCTGCTATTTGTCTCATAACTGCTATGAAATCATCTAATGTTTCCTTTGATTCACTTTCTGTAGGCTCTATCATAATAGCTTCAGAAACTATAAGAGGAAAATAAATTGTTGGCGGATGAAACCCAAAATCTAAAAGTCTTTTTGCTATATCCAAAGTTGATACACCATTTTTCTTTTTTTGCCAATCTCCTGACAATACACATTCATGCATGCATTCTCTGTCAACCGGCAAATAATATTTATCTTTAAGCTTGGTGGCAATGTAATTTGCGTTTAAAACTGCATTTTCAGCAATTGCTTTAATGCCGTCTGGTCCCATGCTTAAAATATAGGCATATGCCCTTACAAGAATTCCAAAGTTTCCATATAGTGATTTAACTTTTCCTATGGAAAGTGGTCTGTCATAATCCATGAAGTATTCATTTTCTTTTTTTGCAACAATCTGTACCGGCAAAAACTTAACAAGTTCTTTTTTAACTCCAACAGGACCTGCTCCAGGACCTCCTCCACCGTGAGGTGTGCTGAATGTTTTGTGCAGATTTAAATGCACTACATCAAATCCCATGTCTCCCGGTCTTGAAATTCCCAATATTGCATTGGCATTTGCCCCATCGTAATACATAAGACCTCCTGCCTCATGAACTATTTTGGATATTTCCAATATGTTTATGTCAAATAAACCCAGTGTGTTTGGATTTGTAAGCATAAATCCGGCTATATCATCACTCATTACACTTTTTAAAGACTCCAGATCTACTAAACCATTTTTATTTGATTTAACTTCTACAACATCAAATCCGGCAACTGCTGCAGATGCAGGGTTTGTCCCATGCGCCGAATCAGGAACAACAATTTTCGTTCTCTTGTCGTCTTTTCTATCTTTATGGTAAGCTTTAATAATCATTAATCCTGTCAGTTCTCCGTGAGCTCCTGCTGCAGGTTGAAGAGTGAAACCATCCATGCCTGTTATTTCAGAGAGCATGCCATCAAGATTGTACATGAGTTCCAGAGCACCTTGAACAGTTTTTTCAGGTTGATATGGATGTATTTTAGTGAAACCGTCAAATCTTGCTACCTGTTCATTTACTTTTGGATTATATTTCATAGTACAGCTTCCAAGAGGATAAAACCCTGAATCTACGCCATGATTTCTTTGTGAAAGCTGTGTAAAATGACGAACTGCATCTAATTCGCTTACTTCCGGAAGCTCAGGCGATTCTTCCCTTATATATTTATTGTCTAAAATTTCATTTATTGATATTTCAGGTACATCACATTCAGGAAGGGAATATGCTATTCTGCCTTTTTTACTCATTTCAAATATTAAAGCTTTATGTTTTTGCATATTATTCAGCCACCTTTCTTGTCAAGTAATCTATTTCCTGCTTTGTTCGTTTTTCTGTAACTGCAACAAGCCATCCATTTTTTAGTTCAGGATAATTTTTTTCTATGTCATATCCTCCAATAATTTTATTGCTTAACAATTTGTCGTTCAGAGCGTTTATTGGAGTTTTACTTTTTACAACAAATTCTTTAAAGAAGGTCGCTGTAAATACCGGGCTGAATTTTCCTGTTTTAATTAATTCATTATAAGCATAGTGTGATTTGTTAATACACAGTTCTGCCACCTTTCTCAAACCTTCTTTCCCTATAAATGTTAAATACATTGTAGCCTGCAAAGCATTTAATGCTTGATTTGAACAAATATTTGATGTTGCTTTTTCTCTTCTTATATGTTGTTCCCTTGTCTGCAGTGTTAGTACAAAACCTCTGTTTCCATCACTGTCTGACGTTTGTCCAACTATTCTTCCCGGTATTTTACGCATGAGTTTTTCAGTAACAGCCATGAATCCTAAATATGGTCCTCCAAAATTTAATGGATTTCCAAGTGATTGTCCTTCTCCTACTGCTATGTCCGCACCTAATTCTCCGGGACTTTTCAAAATAGACAATGAAACTGGATCTGCACTTACTGCCAATAAGCTTTTATTTTCATGAGCTACCTCAGCAATTACTTTAATATCTTCAATAATTCCAAAAAAATTTGGGCTTTGTATTATTACTGCTGCAGTGTTCTTATTTATCTTTGATTTTATATCGTCTATATCTGCTTGTCCGTCTTTGTATGTTATTTCTGTCACAGTCATATTTCTAAACTGTGCATATGTGTTTAATACTTGGCGGCTTTCCGGATGAACTGTGTTTGAAATTAATATTTCAGACCTTTTTGTTGCTTCGCATGACATGATTGCAGCTTCTGTCATAGCAGTGGCACCATCATACATTGATGCATTTGCCACAGGCAATCCTGTAAGCTCGCATATCATTGTTTGATACTCAAATATTGCCTGAAGCGTTCCTTGGCTGATTTCTGGCTGATATGGAGTATATGCAGTATAAAATTCCTGTCTTGATATTAACTGGTCAATTGTTGAAGGTATGTAATGATCATATGCGCCTGCTCCTAAAAAGCAGGCATAATCATCTGTATTTAAATTTTCATTAGATAATGCTTTTATATTTTTCACTAATTCCATTTCTGACAACGCTTCTGGTATATTTAATTTTCCTTTTAAATGCACTGAATCCGGAACTGCTTTGAATAGAGAGTCAATGTCTGGATAACCAATTTCTTTTAGCATTTGCTCTCTGTCTTCATTAGTATTTCCAATATATCTCATCATGACTTCTCCCTTATTCACATATATTTTTATAATCTTCTGCTGAAAGCAAGCTGTTGATTTCAATCGGCTGAGCCATATCTAAAGCTATAAGCCAAGACTCATATGGTGATTCATTAATTAAACTTGGGTTATCTATTAATTCTTCATTTATTTCTACTACAGTTCCTGACAATGGAGAAAAAACATCTGAAGCTGCTTTAACAGATTCAAGAACGATGCATTGATCACCTGCTTCTAAAGTTGTATCAACTTCTGGCAAATCTACATATACAACATCTCCTAAATGGTCTTGTGCATAATCTGTTATTCCAATATATGCTTTGTTTCCTTCAACTCTAACCCATTCATGTGATTCCGAATATTTTAAATCTTCTAATACTTTCATAATACCCTCCTCCTAATAACGATTGATAAAACATTGTTTAAAATTTTATTTTAACTATTATATGAATACCCAAAAAAATTCATTTAATTCTAGTATGTGATATTATTTGATTTTAATTATCAATTGGTTTTTTGTATTTTTTTGTATAAAATGGTTTCTTTATTACTTTTGCTTTTAAGATTTTATTTCTTATAACAACTTGTATTTCATTGTCTTCCTTCGCATATTCAGCATCTATTAAAGCAAGACCTATATTTTTTTTCAATGTGGGAGAGTAACTTCCTGTTGTAACATATCCTATCTTATTTCCGTCAGCAAAAACTTCATAATGACTTCTTGGAATACCTCTGTCTACCATTTCAAAACCAACAACTTTTCTTTTAATTCCTTCTGCTTTTTGTTTTGCGAGGACATCTTTTCCGATGAAATCATCCTTTGCAAGTTTCACAAAAAAGCCAAGTCCTGCTTCATAAGGAGTTATATCCTTATCAATTTCCTGTCCGTAAAGAGGAAGTGCAGCTTCAAATCTAAGTGTATCTCTTGCACCAAGTCCTGCCGGAACAAGCCCTTCATCTTTGCCTGCTTCAAGAAGCAAATCCCACATTTTGGGACCATATTCAGAAGCAAAATACAATTCAAATCCATCTTCTCCGGTATAACCGGTACGTGATACCAGTGTTTTTATGTCTCCTACAATTACACTGTCTTGAAAATGATAAAATTCTATATCATTTAAATCTATTTCAACAACCTTTTGTAAAATTGTCTGCGCATTTGGTCCCTGCAGTGCAATCTGAGCATAATCTTCTGATACATTTCTTAATTCAATTTTTCCGAAAATTTGTGATTTCAGCCATGCGTAATCCTTATCACTATTTGAAGCATTTACAACCAATAAGTACTCAATTGTGCTGTACTTGTAAACCAACAAATCATCAACTACTCCTCCATGGGGATAGCACATTGTTGTGTAAGCAATTTGATTTTTTGTAAGCACGGAAATATCATTTGTCACTACCATCTGCAGATATTTCTCCGCATCTTCGCCCTTTACAATAATTTCGCCCATATGGGATACATCAAACAAACCCGCTTTAGTTCTGACAGCTTCATGTTCAGGAATAATTCCTGAATATTCCACAGGAAGCGCCCAACCTCCAAAATCAATTATTTCCCCTTTAAGCTCCATGTGCTTGTCATATAATGGTGTTGTTTTCACTTAATCACTCCTTCAATAAATTTATTAGCAGACGACCCAAAGTTTGAGGGTCAGTCACTTATGCTGTGTAAAAAAAGACAGAGGTAATAACTTACGTCATTACCCCTGTCTTAGCTATTTTGCTATTCAGGGTATTGTCCAAGCAAGGTCCTTTTGCCTGAAAGTTTCGTTGCACTTCGACTAGTGTAATTTGCTTCTTCGGCGCCCATTGGGACTCTCCCAAGCTTCTCACTCAAATATTATATTTATAAATTATTATGTACTGCAAATAAAAAATTATTTGTTTTAACAATATTATTATAGTGCTTAAATTCCACTGCTGTCAATAGTTTTTGAATCGTGAAAAAAACTACTTATACCATTTATATTGTTTGCATTTTTATGAATGGTAATTTTATCACAATACATATAACTTGACAATTGTTCCATATCATATTATCATTTTATGTATATTATAAACTGGAGAAAATATGAGAATTCTAATAGCATATGCAAGTTACAACTCTACTACAGAAATATGTGCAAAGTTATTGGCTGAGAAATTGCCAGCTGCAGATATTGTAGATTTAACAAAAAATAAACCCGTTTTGTCCGATTATGACACTGTAATTATTGGAAGTTGTATACGATTTAACATGATTCATAATGCTGCAAAGAATTTTATAGGGGATAATCTGGACACACTAATGAATATGAATACTGCTATTTATTTGTGTTGCGGATTTCCAGAAAAAGCAAATCAATACCTCCTTCATAATTTTCCAAGAAAACTTTTGGATAAATCCTTATCTATCCAATGTTTTGGAGGAAAATTAAAAGTTAAGCCTTACAGACTTTTTGATCAATTAATCATGAAAACTGTAATAAAAAATTTTAAGGTTGATAACAGGAAATTAACTGAAATTAACAATGAGAATATTTTAAGCTTGATAAATGATGTATTAAAAATAAGATAAAAAGAACGGTCTTTTGACGATAGTCAAAAGACCGTTAAAGTCACTAATTTTATTATCTAAAATTATTTTCGTTATTATTTCTGTCTTTATTTTTATTATCTTTGTTGTCTAATTTATTTTTGTTATCTTTGTCATCTAATTTATCTTTGTTATCTTTGTTATCTTTGTTGTCAAATCTATTGTTGCCATTTTTATTTTCAAATCTGTTATTATCATTGTTATTAGATCTGTTGTTGTCATTTGCTAAATTATTAAATCTATTAGCATCATTGTTATTTCTATTCTGGTTATTATTGTTCATTTGCTTTTGCTGATCCCTAAGATTTTGCTGACTGTCCAGCTTTGCTTGATCCTCCCAATTAAACAGCTTTTCATTGTTATTTTTATCTTTGTTTTGATTGTTATTAAATTTTATTTTAATCATCCCTTCGCAATAATATAGTTGGTAGCACTTTACTACCTCAGATATATTATTAACATTACTTCAGTTATTATTTATCCTCTTTATGTAAATTGGGTGATTTTTTTCCAGTATTTTTTTATCTGCTGCAAAAATGATACAATGCAATTCCTGCTGCAATAGTAAGATTTAGAGAATCTATTCTATCTGTATGTTTAATAAGCACACTTGTTCCAACTTTAGAAAAACTGGAATCCAAACCAGATGCTTCATTGCCGAAAACTAAAGAAAAGTGTTCTTTTTCATTATGATTTACTTCTTTTAAAGACTTAGCTCCATCAAGCATAAAAGTGTACATTTTATGCTCATTGAAATTTTCCTGATATTGGCTGAAATCATTATAATATTTAAAATTAATTTTAAATATTGCTCCCATTGAAGCCCTTATAACTTTCGGGTCAAAAATATCTGCTCCTGGACTTATTACAGCCAAATTACTTAAGCCAAAACCAGTAAGTGTTCTGATAATAGTGCCCATATTTCCCATGTTGCTTGGATTTACTAAAACTACGTGAGATTCATTTTTATTGAGTTCACATTGGTATTTAACAAAAACTCCGATGACAAAGCAATTTTCTTTATCACTGATGCGGTTAATAACTTTATCGTTGATTTCTGTTTTAATATTGAATTTATTGCACAGTTCAAAAATATCCATTGAACTTGTGTCTGCCCTGTAATGTGTACTAACTAAAATTTTTATTACATCTCCGGGTCTGAAATTTATTAACTCCACAGTTGGAAACATGCCAAATGTATAAGAATAATCAAAACTTTTTTTATATGCTTTTATATCCATATTGCCTCCTTAAAACAAACCTACGGTTTTGAAAAAATATATAAATAAGAAAATACTGAAAGGACTTACTAATGTTGAAACAAACACTAATTGTCCTGCCAATTCATAATTGCAATCATATTGCTGTGCCATTGTATAGCTTGAGATAGAAACTGATGGAGCTACCATGCTGAATATTGCTCCTAATTCTGGACCTCTAAATCCAAATAAATATGTTACATAAGATATTATGGCTGGAATAACAAAAAGTTTTCCTAATGTAACAATTGTAACATATTTTAAATTATTACTTATATTTTTAATTACTATATCGCCCCCAAGAACCATCAATGCAATTGGAGTTGCAGTCTTGGCTACATCAGAAATTGTAGTCTCCATAAAAGTTGGTAGCTTTATATTTAGTAAAGAAACAATAATTCCAAGAACTGAACCTATTATTAAAGGATTTTTTATTATACTTACAACAGTTTTTTTTATGTCGCTTTTATCACTTGAATATACATCTAAAACTATTACAGCTAAAAAATTATATAAAGGCACTATTATGGCAATAAGCGTGGTTACTGCACCTAACTGGGAATCGCCAAAGATATTTGCACTTAATGGTAAACCAAACAATACAAAATTGCTTCTGTAAAGCCCTTGAATAATAACGCCAATGTCTCTGTTATCTTTTACAAATTTAGGTACCATAATAAATAATATTCCTATTGTAACAAATACTATTACAACTGCAAAAATAATTAATTTTATATTTACTTCTTCAGCTATTTGGCTTTTATAAATGTTGTTAAAAAGCAGTACTGGGAATAATGCTTTAAAAGCAAAGTTGTTTGCTTTTACTAAAAAATCATCGTCAAATAACTTTATTTTTTTGAAAAAAGCTCCCATACACATAAGCAAAAATATTGGTGAAACAACGTTTAATGAGAATATTAAATTTTCCATGCGATTCCTTTCATTAATGCTATTTTAGAATTATTCTGTCAAATATGCATATATTAATTTTATTGTATTTTCAATTTCATTTATCAGTGCACGACAAGTCCAGTCCAATACATCCCATGTCAATGCCAACCAATTCATCAATGTCATCTGGAATACTTGAACATCCATGTCCAACTTCTTCATATGTAGAAATAATAACCTGAACCTGTTACAGTAAATTTAGCTGTTATCAGTTCCTTCTATTTCTATTATTCCATTTCCTTTTTTATTTTTTTCAAATTTATATCCACTGTCTAGAGAGAATTTTTCAACATATTCCATTACTTGTTTATAAAAACCTGGAGGACTTGGTATATTAATGATTTCTTCCAATAAATTCAAGGTGAAATCGCTGTTTAATTCTATATTCACTTTCTAACTCTCCTAATATCATCTGTCAATGATTATACTACTAATGCTATATTTTGCACAATACTTTTAATTGCATATATGTGAAATAGTATATATAATAATATTATAAGTATTGCAAAATTAGCATAGGAGGCATATTATGGAAAACTTAAAACTTAAAGATTTTTTGGATTATAAGTTTTTATCGGAATTAGAACTTTCTCCTAATAAAAACTATGGTGCTTTTATAGTAACCACCTCAGATTACGAAGATAACAAATATTTGTCTAACATTTGGCTTTACAATTGTATTACTTCTGAACACAAGAAACTTACAACAATGAATAATGAAAAAAGTTTCATTTGGTTGGACAATGACACACTTCTTTTTCCTTCAATGAGAGATGAAAAATTAAAGAAACGAATTGAAGAAGGAGAACATTGGTCAGTATTTTATGCTATCAATATACACGGTGGAGAATCATATGAATATATGCGCATCCCCATGAATGTAAGCGACATAAAAAAAATAGCTGAAGAAAAATTCTTAATAACTGCAATGTATGATCACTACGGCATAAATTTGCATTCCCATAAAGGAGAAGAAAAATCAAAGGCAATTGATAAAATCAAAGAAAATAAGGATTATGAAGTCTTGGATGAAATTCCGTTTTGGTCTAACGGCACTGGCTTTACAAACAAAAAAAGAAACAGACTTTATTTGTTTGACAAGGGTACAAAGGATATTGTTCCTATTTCAAAACAATTTGAAAATATTTCTTTAAGTGCTGTAAGGAATGGCAAAGCTATTTACATAACTCAAAACTATACTAACAAGCTTGAGCTTACAAATGAACTTTATATTTACGATTTGTATTCAAGTGAAGCAAAATGTCTCGTTGAAGACGATGAATATGCTATAGATTTCGCTGAATTTGTTGGTGATGAAATTGTATTTTCAGCATCATTAATGGATAAATACGGACTTAATCAAAATTTAAACTTCTATAAAATAAAGGATGGTGATATTCAGCTCTTAAGCTGTCACGATTTTGGCATGCACAATTTAGTTGGCTCTGACTGCCGTTTAGGCAGAGGAAAAGACTACAGAGTATTGAATAACTGTTTGTACTTTGTATCAACCGAAAGTAAGAGTTCTTTTATTAAAAAGCTTTCTTTAGACGGCCAAGTTGAAAAATTAACAGCCGACTTTGGTTCTATAGATTGTTTTGATGTGTGCAATGACGGTATAATTTTCATAGGTCTGAGAGGAACAAAGTTACAAGAGTTATATACATTAAATTCCGAAATTGAAACTCAAAAAACGAAATTTAATGAAAAAATTATAGAAACCAAAAATATAATTAAACCGGAACCATTTGAATTTGTAAATGATGATATTACAATTGAAGGTTACATTTTAAAACCGGCAAACTTTGATGAAAGTAAATGCTACCCTGGAATTCTTGATATTCACGGTGGACCAAAAACAGTATTCGGAGAAGTATTTTATCATGAAATGCAATATTGGGCAAATGAAGGATACTTTGTATTTTTTTGTAACCCAAGAGGAAGCGATGGCAGAGGCGACGAGTTTGCAGATATCAGAGGTAAGTACGGTACAATTGACTATGATGACTTAATGAAATTTACAGATATTGTTTTAAAGAAATATCCGCAAATTGATTCAAGCCGAATAGGAGTTACCGGCGGTTCATATGGAGGTTTCATGACCAATTGGATTATTGGCCACACTGACAGATTTAAATGTGCCGTATCTCAAAGAAGCATATCAAACTGGATTTCAAAATTCGGAACAACAGACATTGGATATTACTTCAATGCAGATCAAATACAATCTACACCATGGGATAATGTTGAAAAAATGTGGTATCATTCACCGCTTAAATATGCAAATCAAGCTGTGACCCCTACATTGTTTATACATTCTGAAGAAGATTACAGATGCTGGCTTGCTGAAGGGCTTCAAATGTTCACTGCATTAAAATATCATGGTGTCGATGCAAGACTTTGCATGTTCAGAGGAGAAAACCACGAACTCAGCCGAAGTGGCAAACCAAGACACCGGGCAAAAAGATTAGAAGAAATGACTAATTGGTTTGAAAATTACTTAAAATAACAAGCTCACTGCGTTCAATGTTATAAATCAATAAAGCCATCTTGCGGTGGTTTTATTATTATAATATATAACAATAAAATCTTCCTGGATACCGAGGAAGATTTTACACAATGTACTATGTTGCTTTACTAACAGCTATGACCTTCTTTATCGCAGCTGCAGAATAAAACTACTAATAACAGGAAGAAGAATAATAGGCTGTCATTGTCACCAAATCCGCCAATTCCACCTAATAAGCCGTCGTCTCCGCCACAAGCACATGCAAGCACTACCAACAGCAGAAAGAAAAATAGTAAACTGTCTCCGCTATCCCCTAATATATTGTTAAACATATAGTACCTCCTAAAATTAATTTTTCTATATATTATTCAGTTCCCCGTTTAAGTGTTACTTTAATCTCAATCATTTAATGAATTTAAAAAAAATATTATTTTATCCAGAAAGCTTTCATTTTTGTTTATATAACAGCTGTCGCAGTGTCTGGAGCATAGTTTTTCATTATCTTTACTCACACCTTTGTATTTAAATTTGTCGTAATTGCTTTTAATTGAATCCATATCACCCAGCATACTGATAAGGTAATCCTTTGAGTAATCATCATAGTAGTTTTTATTTGTCAATTTATTCAGCAGATATGCTAATTCAATAGCATCCTGCATCTTATTCATTAAATCTTGGTCTGGACCTCTTCTGTCCATAACAACCACCTCGGATATGTTTTATTATATTATATGAACTTTTTTTGCCGGTGCTAACGTTGAATATACTTTAAAATATTAATAATATATTTTATTTGTTTTTATTAAGATTTGTTATATAATATGTTTATATAATTATAAATGAGGTATATATATGAAAATATTCAGCAATATTTTAATAATAGCACTGATTGGTTTGTTTTCATCTACATATTTATTTAATCTTTCACCTATAGACTACAGGGGAACTATTGAAATTGAAACACCAATTGAAAAAAGTACTTTGAGTCTTGCAACAGACAAAAAAGACCTGCTCAATCCAAAATCAATAACAATTAATCATGTGTCTTTAAATGAAGAAGTAATAAAAAGTGTTTCAGACAGTGTTTTCACAGTTGATGTATACAAAGATAGCACTTTGATAAAAAACAAACTGAATAATCTTGAACTTGTTTCGCCTTCCAACAACATGACAATTTCAATAAACAAAGATAATCCAATGGTGACAACATTGGATATCAGTCAAGAAAAGTTAGATGTTGAAGATGGAACATATAATTTAGTATTTCATTCAAATTTAATAGCTGATTCAGAAGAATCTTCCGTTACACTTAAGGTTACCTATGATACAGAAGGCAAGTATTATCCTGCTTCAGATGTTGCTCAGCCAGGAAACAAAGGCCTGACGCTTTATTTTGCCACGGAAAATGCAGACAC
>JBASLQ010000435.1:0-7521 GCA_049656425.1 Sedimentibacter sp. | reverse complement strand
AGGGTATCCTATTAAAATTGAAATGTTAAGCAGATTTAGAACACAACAACAGCAGGTAAAAATTGTAAACGACTTAAACAAAGGACTTGTTGATATAGTAGTAGGAACTCACAAATTGCTTTCTAAGGATTTGAAATTCAAAGATTTAGGCTTATTAATTATTGATGAAGAACAGCGATTTGGAGTAAAGCACAAAGAATTAGTAAAGCAGCTTAAAACAAATATAGATGTGCTGACTCTTTCAGCAACGCCAATACCAAGGACTTTGCATATGTCAATGATTGGCATAAGGGATATGAGTATTATATCAGAACCTCCTGGTGACAGACTTCCTATTCAGACATATGTTATTGAACACAATGACGGAATAATAAAAGATGCCATAGAAAAGGAACTTTCCAGAGGCGGCCAGGTTTATTACGTTCATAACAAAGTGATAGATATTGACAATACTGCTTCAAAATTGCAAAAATTGTTGCCTGAGGCACGAATTGCCGTAGCTCATGGACAAATGGTCGAACGACATTTGGAAAATGTAATGCTTGATTTCGTAAAGAAGGAATATGACATTTTAGTATGTACAACAATTATTGAAACAGGCATGGACATACCAAATGTAAATACTTTGATTATTGATAATGCAGATCATCTTGGATTATCACAGCTTTATCAACTTAGAGGACGAATAGGAAGATCCAACAAAGTTTCGTTCGCATACCTTACTTATGAAAAAGATAAAATGCTTTCAGAGGTAGCAGACAAAAGATTAAAAGCAATAAAAGAATTTACGGAGTTTGGTTCAGGCTTCAAAATAGCTATGAGGGATTTGGAAATTAGAGGCTGCGGCAACATACTGGGAGAGGAGCAACATGGACATATGCTTGCAATAGGATATGATTTATATGTTAAATTTCTTGACAGAGCAGTCAAAGAACTTCAAGGAAATATGGCAGTTGAAGAAGATTTTGAAACATCTGTGGATTTAAGCGTAGATGGTTACATTCCATCAACATATATTGAAAATGAAGAACAAAAAATTGAAATTTACAAGAAAATTGCAGCAACAACATGTAAGGAAGATATTTTCGACATTACAGAAGAAATAATAGACAGATTTGGAAATCCTCCAAAGGAAGTTGACAATCTTCTGAAAATATCTTATATTAAGTCATTGTGCAAAAAATTACACGTGAAGTCCATTACGCAAACAGGCAATACAATAAATTTGGAAATGAACTCCGGCAATGATCTCAATCAGAATTTAATAGGTTTCTTAATTGATAATTACAATGCAAAAATAAAATTTGACGTATCGAAAGAGCCTGTTATTAAATATAAATTAGATTCCTTGGAGCAAATAAAAATTCTCGAGGAAATTGAAAAATTCTTTGAAATACTAAATAACTATAAAACAGGTTTAAAGGAACCTGCTAAGGAGGAAAAAAATGAATAAATTTAGAAAGTCAACTGGCTTAGCATTAACACTTTGTATAGCATTAGCTGTGACAGCATGTTCCAACACTAGCGGTGAAACAACTCCAGATACAATAAATCAGGAAGGTGTTATAGCAACAGTAAATGATAAAGCAATAACACAAACACAATATGATGAATCTTTGGCAGTGTATAAAAAAATGGTAGAATCTCAATATGGCGAAGGCTCATGGGATACTGAAATTTCAGAAGGTAATACTATGGGCAGTTATTATGAAGACGCTTTATTGGATAACATGATATTAGAAATAATAATGGTTGAAGCTGCAGAAAAAGACGGAATAACATTGTCTGATGAAGATATTAATGCAGAATTGGAAAAATTTAAAGTAAATTTCAAGACAGATGATGAATATACACAATTCTTGGAAAAAAACGGAATGACAGAAGAATATTTAAAAGAAGCCTTGAGAAAAGAATCTATAATAAATCAGTATTTAGCAGTTAAAATAGAAAACTTACAACCAACTGACGATGAACTTGAAACCATATTTAATGATTTGAAAACAAATCAAAAAGTAAAAGCAAGACATATATTAGTTGCAACTGAAGAAGAAGCGAAAGCAGCAATAGAAAGATTAAACAATGGTGAAAAATTTGAAGATTTAGCAAAAGAATTATCAATTGATACTGCAAGTGGTGCTAACGGCGGAGATTTAGATTATTTTGCATATACTGACATGGTTCAGCCATTTTCAGAAAAAGCTTTTGCAATGGAAATTGGAGAAGTAAGTGAACCTGTACAGTCAGAATATGGATATCATATAATTGAAGTAACAGACAAAACTGTTGATGATACTATAACTGTAGAAACAGAAAAAGCTTCATTGACTGAATACTACAAGTCATATAAATATGAAGATTTGCTGGCAGATTTGAAAGAAAATGCAAATATAGTAAAAAAATAATAATATGTTATTTTAAGTAAAAAATTGTTGCTATTCATAAAATCATCCTATATAATGTAAATGATATTTCCATTATTATCCGTTAATAATTTAGGATAAAATCTATTAAAGTGCAAATAATAGAAAATATTAAAAGAAATGTCATATAAATATAAAATTATGCAATTGGAGGAACATATCATGAAAGCAACTGGAATTGTCAGAAGAATTGATGATTTGGGCAGAGTAGTTATCCCAAAAGAAATTAGAAGAACATTGAGAATAAGAGAAGGGGATCCTTTAGAAATATTTACTGATAGAGAAGGTGAAATAATACTTAAAAAGTATTCACCAATTGGAGAATTAACAGAATTTTCAGGAGAATATGTTGAATCTTTGTTTGAAACTACAAGGCATATTGCAATAATAACTGATAGAGATGGTGTAATTGCAGTGTCCGGCAGTTCTAAAAAAGATTATACTGAAAAAAGATTGAGTCCAGAGCTTGAGAAAATCATTGAAAGCAGAGAAGTATATCTTACAAATGCTAATGCAAAGCCAATCAGAATAACTGCAAATGAATTTAATCCTGACAATTATACTTGCCAGGTAATATCTCCAATATTAGTGCATGGAGACCCTATAGGAGCAGTAATACTTATATCAAAGGAAAAAGCAGTTAAAATGTCTGAAGTAGAGGAAAAACTTGTTAAAACTGCAAGCATATTCTTATCTAGACAAATGGAAGGTTAAATAATATTGCATCATGAAGGAGTTCGTTAAGGGCTCCTTTTTTTAGCAATATTTTTGTTTAGTGCGGCCCTGGTGTGGTATAATTATATAATACTAAATGGTGAGGTGTGAAATGAAAATTAGATTTTTAGGTGCAGTACAAGGTGTAACAGGTTCAAGTCACTTAATACAAGTTGAAAACAAAAAAATATTATTAGACTGCGGTATGTATCAAGGCAGAGATGAAAATTTAAACTTTGAAGAATTTGAAGTTAATCCTGCTGAAATTGATTACTTACTGCTTAGTCACAGTCACATTGATCACAGCGGTAGAATACCGCTGTTAGTAAAAAAAGGATTTAAAGGAAAAATATATTGTTCAAAACCAACATATGATTTATGTCAAATTATGCTTATGGATTCAGCACATATACAAGAGAGCGAAGCAGAATGGAAAAATGTCAAAGCAAGGCGTTCAGGAAAACAATTAACTGAGCCCATGTACACTCAAAAAGACGCTTCAGAAAGCTTCAAGTATTTCATGCCGGTTCATTACAATCAAATAATCAACATAGATGAAAATATTACTATAAAATTCAGTGATGCCGGACATATACTTGGTTCGTCTATAATTGAAATATGGATAAAAGACGAAAACGATGTTGTTAAGCTTGTATTTTCAGGAGATTTAGGAATGCAGGAAAAAGCATTGCTAAAAGATCCTACAATTATTGAAAGCGCAGATTATCTTATTATGGAATCAACTTATGGAAATAGAATTCATGATAAAATGGAATATAGAGTAGAAGAACTTATTAAAATTATATTAAAAACTGTCAAAAGGCGAGGTACTGTAGTGATACCATCTTTTGCAGTAGGAAGAACTCAGGAAATCATTTATGAGCTGAATAAGTATTATGACAGTCATCTGGAGAAGGCAGGAAATGATGAAAATGACTTTAGGAAAATTCCTGTTTATATAGACAGCCCGTTAGCTACAAAAGCAACGGAAATATTCAAACAAAATGCCAATGTATTTGATGATGAAGCAAGAGATTACATTATGAAAGGCGATAATCCTCTTGAATTTGAAAATCTTCATTTTACACAAAGTGCGGAAGAATCTAAAATGCTTAATTTTTCAGATGAACCAAAAATAATTATATCGGCCAGCGGTATGTGTGAAGCGGGAAGAATAAAACATCATTTGAAGCATAACCTTTGGAAAAAAAAATCAAGCGTTGTTTTTGTAGGCTATCAGGCAGAAGGAACGTTAGGAAGAAGAATTGTAGTTGGTGAAAAAGATGTTAAAATATTTGGCGAACCAATTCATATAAATGCTGAAATTTACAATATTGAAGGATTCTCAGGTCATGCGGACAAAATAGGTCTTATGAATTGGTTAAAGGGATTCAAAGAAAAACCTAAGAAAATTTTCATTGTTCATGGAGAATCTGAATCAAAGATTGCATTTGCAAAAGAAGTTAAAGATACACTTAACATAGACTGCATTATTCCTGAATATAATAAAATTTATGATATTAAAAATCAATCTGAAGTTAAAGAAGTGGTTCTGGAAGATGCAGGTGCTGTGAAAATCAGACAAAAGGCAAAAGAAAATCAAATTTCTGAATTATTGAAGGAAATGGAAGAACTAAAGAAGACTTTTGAAAAAGCATTAAACAACACAGAAGGATATTTGAAAAATGACAATATAAATATTGAGGAATACAAAAAAATAAACAACAATATTATGAGCTTGGAAAATGAAATACTTAATTTATCCATACTGAGCAGCAAATAACTAATTGGGTTAAAAGGTATGAAATAAAAAACCTATTAACCCAATTAAAGCTAACAAAGAAAAACGTTTGTTAATATTAATAAAATAAGCCTTGTAATTTCATAGTTCTAATAAAAATAATTATAACAAAATTTATGGCATAATTTATGCATAGTATTAAGTGGTGTATAATTATAGTTATATTTAATTTGAAATCAGTAGAGTTAAATACAACCCTTTATAATTATAAAATTAGAAAGGAAGGATAATGAATGAAAAAGTTATTGACAGGCAACGAGGCTATTGCTCTTGGAGCATATGAAGCAGGCGTTCATTATGCTGCTGCATATCCTGGCACACCAAGCACTGAAATACTAGAAAATATTGCCCCTTATAAAGAAATTATAGCAGAGTGGGCTCCAAATGAAAAAGTTGCTGTAGAATCAACTATAGGAGCTTGTTTTGCAGGAGCAAGAACATTGACAGCAATGAAGCACGTTGGTTTGAATGTTGCTGCAGATCCATTTTTTTCAATAGGATACACAGGTGTTAATGGAGGGATGGTATTAATAAGTGCAGACGATCCGGGAATGCACTCATCTCAAAACGAGCAAGACAACAGATACTATGCAGGGATGGCTAAGGTAGCCATGGTGGAGCCAAGCAACAGCCAGGAAGCTAAAGATATGGTTATTGCAGCGATGGAAATCAGTGAAAAGTATGATACTTTAGTTATGATCAGAATGACTACCAGATTGTGCCACAGCAAGTCAATAGTTGAAACAGGTGAAAGAATTGAAGTTCCTATTAAAGAATATAAAAAAAATTTAGAAAAATATTATATAGCTCCTGCAACTGCAAAACAATTGCATGTTAAAGTTGAAAAGAAGCTTGTGGAACTGGCTAAATTTTCAAATGAAACAGAGTTAAATTATATTGAATGGAATGATAAAAAAATAGGAGTTATTTCTGCAGGCGTTGCATATCAATATGCAAGGGAAGTGTTTGGAGAAACGGCTTCTTACTTGAAAATAGGTTTTACGTTCCCTCTTCCCATGGAAAAAATAAGAAAATTTGCAGAAGAAGTTGATACTCTTTATGTGGTAGAAGAATTAGAGCCATTTATGGAAGAACAAATTAAAGCTGCAGGAATTGATTGTATCGGAAAATCAAAAATACCAAACACATGGGAGCTGAATCCTGATATCGTTGAAAAATCATTGCTTGGAACGGAAAAACAAACAATTGAGTACGATAAAACAATAACTGTTGGAAGACCTCCGACTTTATGTGCAGGATGTCCTCACAGAGCATTTTACTATGAACTTTCAAAGAGAAAGAACGTAATGATAACTGGTGACATAGGCTGCTACACATTGGGAGGAGCAGCACCGTTAAATGCAATGGATACAATAATTTGTATGGGTGCAAGTATCAGCATGGCTCATGGGGCTAAAAAAGTATTTGAAAAAAACAATGATGGAAAAAGACTTGTAGCTACCATAGGCGATTCAACATTTTTCCATTCAGGCATGACAAGTTTATTGGATGTAGTGTACAATAAAGGAAATACAATTACTTGCATACTTGATAACAGAATAACTGCCATGACAGGTCATCAGGAAAATCCTGGAACCGGATATACATTGCAGGGTGCGGAAACAAAAATTGCAGACATTGCAAAAATAGTTGAAGCATTAGGAGTTGAACATATAAGAACAGTAAATCCGTTAGATCAGACAGACATGAAAGCTGCTTTAGACTGGGCATTTGCTATAGACGAACCTTCTGTTATTATCACAAGATATCCATGCGCACTTAAAAAATATTCAGAAGGCGACATTGAGGAGTTTGGAAAAGTTGGCGGAGTATGTGAAGTTGACCATGAAAAATGTATTGGCTGTAAAAAGTGTGTAAGCACAGGATGCCCTGCAATTTATTTTAATAAAACTATTAAGAAATCTTCAATTAATAAAGTTCAATGTGTAGGCTGCAAATTGTGCATGCAGGTATGTCCTGTAAAAGCTATCAGTAAGGTGGGTGAATAAAATGAATACAAAAAACATTTTATTAGTTGGTGTAGGCGGTCAAGGGACAATACTTGTAAGCAAAATTTTATCAACAGGGCTTGTAGAAGCAGGCTATGATGTAAAAATGTCAGAAATTCATGGTATGGCACAAAGAGGCGGCAGTGTTTCTACTCAGGTTAGATATGGAGATAAAATATATTCTCCTATTATAGGAATAGGAGAAGCTGATATACTGGTTTCTTTTGAAACAATGGAAACATTAAGGTGGCTTGAATACTTAAAACCTGATGGAGTAGTAGTATTGAATGATTATGAAATTCCATCATCTCCAATACTTGAAGGAAAAGCAGATTATCCTCAAGGTATAATTGAACTGATTTCAGAAAAAGTCAATACAAAAGTAATAAACGCTGCAGAAATTTCCGAAAAATTAGGAAATATGAGAGTTATGAATGTAGTATTGTTTGGTGCTTTGGCTAAATCAATGAATTTGGCAGACATTTGCTGGGAACAAGTTATTAAAGCCTTGGTGAAAGAAAAATTTGCAGATTTAAATGTAAAGGCGTTTCAGGCAGGAATGGACGCTGTATAATGT
>JBASLQ010000434.1:0-1942 GCA_049656425.1 Sedimentibacter sp. | reverse complement strand
GTTCTGCTTCTGTCGCTGGTGTTTCTGTCGCTGGTGTTTCTGTCGCTGGTGTTTCTGCAGGTGCTTCTGTTTTTTGAGTACATGCGCCTAAGCTGAAAACCATAATGAATACTAATAAAATACTTATGATCTTCTTCATTTCTTCTTTTCCCTCCTAATTTTAATAATAATTGTTAAGACAGTGTATATACTTTTTATTATAATTGAATATATATAAATTGTCAAACAATAATTAAACGTTTGCATTTTTTCCTTATTATTAAATATTGCTGAAATGAATTTTAATGTAAACGATTTTTATTTAATATTGAAACTGTAACAGTAAAGTAATATGTTTTCTATTAGCAATTATATCGTTTGCAATCCATTTTAATTAAATTTTGTATTTATTTCACAATAATAAATCAATATTTATATTTATATGTAGGATTTTATTATTATTTATAATTGTGCATATTTATTTTTTATGTGCATTATTTACATTGTTTACACTTTTTACATTTTAATATTTAAAAAGGAGGTTTACCTCCTCCTTTTACAATATTAACTTTAACGCAGATGTTACGCATTGCAATTTTTCATACATAATATTATAGGTTTTCCAAAAATTTTCTCATTTTCTTTTTTTGCTCGGGGTTTAAAAACATTTCGAAATTCTTAAGATCTTGAATTTTTTTGTTATATTCTTGTTCTCCATATTGCTCTTTAAGTTTCTTACTCATATTTTTAGCATCATCGAGTATTTCATCTTCAGTTTTTCCATCATATTTATCCTTAAATTCTTTAAACTGCTTATTATTCACAAAATCATTTAAGTTTTTGTCATTAGCAACTTTTTTGAATTCTTTGTTTTCAGTTATTTTATTTATATCTTTGTCATCAAAACTTTTAAAAAAATTAGCCATTCATATACCTCCATTTCATATTACATAATATGCTATGGAAGTTAATAAATTACTATTTAATTTGTACAGTTATCTTTTAAGTGTAACATAATCGTTTATGCTGAATAAAATATAATATTAAATATGCTTAAATTAAGAAGGTGATATTATTCCTATTCAAATATTATTATATGCTTTGGCTGCAAAATACATATTTGGAAGCAGCCAACTTCCGGTCATGGTTTCAAAGCTTTCTGGATCTACAAAAAATGTAGCTTCTTCTTTAATGACAGACCCTCATAAAGTGGAGAACATGATAAGCATGGTCCGCACATTTGTACCGTTAACATCAGCACAAACAGTAACAAAAGTAAATACATATTTGCCTGCTATGGAAAAAGTCAGCACGCTTCTGGGCATGTACTCATTTCTAAACAGAGCACAAACATTTAGACCTATAGAAACATTAGATGCAAAATCACCCGTTGAAAAAGTGTCTGCATTAATAAAAAACGGTAACCTTCCAGTTGGTAAAATGCTGGCACAGCCCCTTTTATCAAATAATATGGATAAAATTATGGGAACAATGGCTATGAACATGTTTAAGAACGGCAACTTCAATGATATACTTTCATCAATGGCAAATCAATCTTCATCTTCAGGTGACAAACAAGCTGAAGGAAACGGAAATTTTGATTTAAACAGCCTTATGGAAACATTCATGCCTCTTTTAAACAGCCTTGCATCAAATTCAACCGAACAGTCAAAAGATGAACAATCGCATGAGCAACCACAACCATCTCATGAGCATTCTTCTCATGAAAAAAGCATAAAATCATCAGTAAATACACAATTTAAAAATGAGATTAATTTACCGGAAGATACAGAAGATCAAAATAATCAAGAGATATCTGCAAATGAAAATCACACAGTTCCAAACACTGTTGATAATCACAAACCAGTTCGCATAAAACAACGAAGAAGAAGGTAAAAAGCAATGACTAGTGAACATTGAACGATAAATGAAAGGACCTGCGTCTTAGCAGAACTTTTACAAG
>JBASLQ010000433.1:0-2335 GCA_049656425.1 Sedimentibacter sp. | reverse complement strand
TGATATGATGGCTGGAGCTTTTGCATCAGGGGAAGCAGATTACACTACATTGTTTGAACCATTAGCTTCTACATTTGAACAACAAGGAAACGGGTATGTAGTTGAATCTGTAGGCGAACTTGCAGGATATATACCTTATACTTGCTACAGCTCTATAGGAAGCTATATTGAAGAAAATCCGGAAATTATACAAGGATTTTCTGATGCTCTTTATGAAGGAATGGTTTGGGTTGAAGAACATACTGCAATGGAAGTTGCAGAAGTAATACTTCCTCAGTTTGCAGATTCAGATGTTGAATTTATAGCTGGAATAGTTCAGACATACAAAGATTTGGACACTTGGAATCCTAACCTTGTATTAGGTGAAGACGGGTACAACAATCTTATTGATATTATGATTACTGCCGGTGAAATTGAAGCAGGCGCTCCATATGATGAAATACAAACTCCGGATTTTGCATTAAAAGCAAAGGAAAATTACAAAAAATAAATAAATGTCATCCTTTGAGAACGACTCGACGAGTCGTTCTCACATGGTGACATTATATTAATATTGGTTGAATACCGGAGTAATATTGTCGTCTTCAAAGTTAAGACCTGCTTCTTCAAAAGAAAGACCTTCAATATTGTATTCAACATTTGCTACTTCTTCAAATTGCTCAAGGCATAGAACTACTATTGCATTCATATCTTCAAATTCTTCTTCAGACAGGTTAACTGCTTCAACGCCTAAATCAACAACAGCAGTATCTCCCTTTACACTTACACCTCTAAGATTAACGTTCATAGGTATTTTATTGCTAAGCTCTGTATCTGCAGGTGGCCCGTTGAATAATTTTTCTACAACTGTAACTGCAGGGTTATCAATTTTGTTTGCAGAAAAAGTTATAGGAATATAATGTCCTGCTACTTCAGTATCAGGTGCTTTATAATAAACTGTATAATTAACTCCGCCATCATTTCCGTATAAATTAATATTTTCTCTTTCAAAAGCTGTATTTATGCCATATCCTTTTGGCAAGGCTGCTAATGCCTGACCTTCAACTAATATTTCAACTTTACTAATGGTAGGAAATTCAGTCAAGGTGTATGTAATTGCTGAAACCATATTTTCTTCCTGTTCTAAAGAAGCTGTATTTAAAACATTTTTGCTTAAGTCTACTCTGCACAAACCATCCTTAATTGACATTCCTCTTATTTCAGTTCCTTCCGGCAATACACCATGTAGTCCGGACTGAGCAATTTTTTGTTCAATTTCACTGCCTGTAACCATACTTCTCAATGTTGCTTTTGCAATTCCTTCTTCCCATGGAATTGTAGTGTTTACAGGAACTACAAAACCATTTTCATCTTCATAATATGCCATTATTTCAGTCATCTTCGATTCTTCAGCATTTACTGTGATGGTTTCTATTGCATCTTCATCTGACTCATTTGATGCTTCATCGCCAATGCTGTCATCTACAATTTCAAAATCTGACAAATCTGTCACATCTGCTAAATCTGTATCATCTTCCCCCTTTAGACCAACCATCATATCTAAAGTGCTGCATCCTGTTATACTTACTGCCATACAAACAATCAATATTAGAGACATAATCCTTTTATAAGACAATTTCATAACCTCCTCACGCCTTTATATATATTATTATATTTGGCATGTACAGAAGATATGATAATTATTTATATTATTTCATCATAATAATTCCGCTCATTAATCCTCTTTTTCCTTTTTGACCTCGATGTGAAAAAAATAAATCATTGCGACATTTTGAACAGAGTCCTGATATTTCTATGTTGCCCTCTTTCATTCCTTCATTAATCATAATGTACCTATTTATTTCCCACAAATCAAAATGATATTTTTCACCCTTCATTTTCATAAAATCCTTATACCTGGGGTTGGCGGTAATAAATAAATCTGCCACATCTTTATCAACTTCAAAGCAACACTGTCCCAGTGATGGCCCTATTACTGATATGATATTTGAAGGATTGCATCCAAAATCATTAATAAATGCTTTAACCATCTCACCCGCAATGTTTTTCAACGTGCCTCTCCAGCCGGCATGAGCCATACCGATTATTTTTCTAATAGGATCATAGAAAAATACTGGAGTGCAATCTGCGTGAAATGTCATTAAAGCTACATTTCTTTTATCAGTATATAAACCGTCAACATCTGTATAGTCTGGGTCTTGCATTGCTTTTCCCTTGTCTTTTTCTGTAACATATCTTATATTATTAGTGTGTGTCTGGTCAGTTTCTACCAGGTCTTCTATTTTTATATTAAGCTTTTCTGCCATTATTTTATAATTTTCACTTACATTTTCTT
>JBASLQ010000432.1:0-2677 GCA_049656425.1 Sedimentibacter sp. | reverse complement strand
CAGCATTAGATGTTGTACATAGAAGATTAACTGCGGCAGGACTCAACGACTTCTGTCTTGTTTTGCATAGCCATAAAGCAAATAAGAAAGCGGTATTAGAACAACTTGAAACAGTCTTGAATTTAGCAAAAAACAAAGCAGAACTTAGTGATGACGCATATTTAAAGCTGGATACTTTAGAAAGAGATAGAGAAAAATTAAACCAATATGCAAACCAACTATTTGAAAAAGTAGAACCTTTGGGTAAGTCAATTTATGAAGTGAATGGCATTGTTGCAAATCTCAACGAGTATAAGGATGTTGTTTTTTTGCTTGAAAATATCAAAGATACTGATTTTAAGCAATATAGCCGATACATATATGTATTAACAGAGTTTGTAAATAGTATAGGCAAAATGTCGGAAGATTATGATGCAAACCCTTGGAGAGGTGCCAATGTCGAAAGTGTAACAAATGAATTAAGGCACGATATCGGGGCGAAAGTTCCGAAGCTTATTACAAAGTTGGAAATATACCATAGTGCATTTCAAAAGACATTGAGCGATGTATCACTTGTATTGCCACTGTCTTATGCGAATATGCAAAAAGCAAAAGAAATATTTAAAATTGCTAAAAATTCTCCTATTGTGCCAACTCACTGGATTTTTGGGGAAGAAATTTCTCCGTTGTTTGATGAAGTTGCCGAATGTGAAAAACTAAAAAACAGTTTTTATACAACACAGACTATTTTAGCAAAACAATATGATGACTTATCAGCTTTAAATAATGATTTACTTCTGTCAAATATAAATGGTTTGCAAGAATATGTATTCATTCAAAAAGAAAAAGATAGCCTACAATCATTTATAGAATCAAGTGATATTTATAACAGAATCGAGAAATTAGATAACTACGATAGTTTTATAGAAGAAAAAAATCAAGCTGAACAAAAGGCAAAACTAATCTGTGCTATCCAAACAGAGCTACTGAATTCTTCTGAAAAAGAGATTTTTGATATAGATTACAATGCTATTTTGGCAAGATACAGAACAGTATATTAATATCAGTATAAAACACGAATATATTCGTTTATCAAAAAAGAATTCATATATTAATTCACACGAAATATTAATAAATACGGATATCAATGATTATATTGATAAATATAAAGAGGAACTTTCAACTGAAAGTTCACAATTTATTAAATATATGGCTGAAAATTTAATAGGAAATCAAAAAAAGTTTTCTTATACTTCTTAAATGGTTACTCAAATACAGAAGTATCAAAATTAATGGGAATAAGTAGACAAACAGTATATAAAATAAAAAAAGAATTATACTAAAATTTTTAGAAGAATATGAAAAAAAATATTTAAGAATATTTATACAAAAGATTTTATAAATCAAGTGAAATCTAAGCATGCTTTTATAATTCCTGAATAAAATTTCAAACAGAAAATTGTTTTTGCACAGTCTGCCGTCCAAGTCATAAAGCTAAGCTTCCAAAAAATGTAATAACCTAATAATAAATAATTTATATAAGATATAACAAAAAATTAACAGTTAAATGCAAGAAAACACTTTACTTTTCAAAAGCACCCTAATAATCGAGATGGATACCTATTTATTGGTATATCTTCATATTATTAGGCGATATATATGCTGAAGAATTTTATGAATTCCCTTCCGTCCCATACAGACCATAAAAACAACGTTGATGCTATAAACAGTTTTTTGATACTCATATTAAATAACTTGTCTTATAATTGACATATACAAAATTATTTGTGGAGGTTAATTATAATGGCTAAAGTTTATAAGGATCTTAGAGATTTCTTAGAAGTGCTTGAGGCAGAAGGTCAGCTTGTTCGTGTTAAGGAAGAAGTTAATCCGGAGCCAGACATAGCTGCGGCCGGTCGTGCAGCAGCAAATTTAGGTAAAAATCAACCAGCGATATTATTTGAAAAAGTTAAAGGTTACAAATATTCAGTTGTAACAAACGTTCATGGATCATGGCAGAATCATGCTCTTATGTTGGGCATGGACAAAAATACATCTACTAAAGATCAATTCTATGAGTTGAACAGAAGATGGGACAAATTTCCTGTACCACCAAACATAGTAAAAAGAGAAGAAGCTGCTTGTAAAGAAAATGTAATTGACAAGGATATTAACTTATTCGAAGTTCTTCCATTGTACAGAATTAATGACCAAGATGGCGGATTCTTTATTTCCAAAGCATCTATCGTAACAGCAGACCCAGAATTTCCTGATGATTTCAACAAATTAAATGTTGGAACATACCGTGTTCAGGTTAAAGATAAAGACAGAGTTGGTATTCAAGCTCTTGCTATGCATGATATCGCTGTTCAACTTGAAAAAGCGGAAGCAGAAAATAAGCCACTTCCTATTTGTATAACAATTGGAAACCACCCTCTTGTAACATTTATGGCAAGTACTCCAGTTGGATACAACCAAAATGAATACGAATTTGTTGGAGCTTTACAGGATGGAGTTCCTACTGATGTTGTTAAATCAGATTTATATGATAATTTATATGTACCAGCTGGTTCAGAAGTTGTATTGGAAGGACACATCATTCCTAGAGTAAGAACGGTTGAAGGTCCTTTCGGCGAATTCCCGGGATCATATTCAGGTGCTCGTTTACAATGTGAAGTTCAAATAGACAGAATTACTC
>JBASLQ010000431.1:0-5749 GCA_049656425.1 Sedimentibacter sp. | reverse complement strand
GTTGCAAGGTTTATAGCTGTACTGGACAGAAAACAGGAATATGATCAAACTGATATCGAATTGAAAATTGAAAATGAAAAATTCAAAGCCAGAGGCAAGAAAGTTGTTATACCCGGGTGGAAAGAAGTAGAAGATATAATTCTGGGGAAAGTCAAAGAAGATGTGGAAGACAAAGAAATAACTGTAAACTTAAGCGTTAATGACAAGCTGACACCTAAGGAAGTTAAAGTGCTTACGAAAAAAACATCTCCTCCAAAGCAATATACAGAAGCGACTCTGCTTACAGCCATGGAAACAGCAGGAAAACAAATAGAGGATGAAAAGCTCAGAGAAGAAATGAAATCAATAGGTTTAGGAACTCCGGCTACACGAGCAGGAATTATAGAAAAACTCCTATCGGTAGGGTATATAAAAAGAAATAAAAAAAATCTGGTTCCTACTCAAAATGGAATACAGCTTATTGAAATAGTACATGAAAAACTGAAAAAACCTGACTTAACAGGGGAGTGGGAAAGTGAACTGGGGAAAATAGCAAAAAAGGAAGCTTCTTCGAAAGATTTTATAGTAAATATTAAAAAATATGTTGCTGAAATTGTAAAGGAGGGGAAAACCAGTTCAACTAAGCATGTGAATTTTGAAAGCACAGGCAGGAAAAGTAAAAAAGAAAGCATTGGTTTTTGCCCTCGATGTGGAAGAGAAATTTATGAAAGCAAAAAAAACTTTTTTTGTGCAGGATATAAAAATTTTCCTTCTTGCAAATTCACAATTTGGAAAGAAGATAAATTTTTTCAGGAAAAAGGTATAAATTTAACGAAAGAAAATGTATCGCAGCTTCTAAAAGACAAGCAGACAATAGTAAAAGCAACAAAGGATGAACAGGAATTGAGTTTAATTATGAAATTGGCAGACAATGGATACAGAGTTGGTTATGAATTTGAAAACGAGCCGGAAGCATTAAAAATGCAGGAAAACTAACTCGCCTTGCAGTGAAGCAGCCCTGAAAACATTTGAGACAGTAAACATGAGTAAAAGCTTGCTTAGCAGAGTATACAGTATAATTTCGGCTTAAATTCAATAGTAAGATTTGAATTGATGAAAAAATGAATAATTTTGCTTAATATGTATAATTGCTTATTAGTGTCATTTATAATAGAATACACAAGAATAAACAAAAAGGAGCGGGAAATGGAATTTTTAATCGAAGGTATTACTCAAGTTACATGGCAGCAAATATTAATGTGGATTATAGGTGGAACTCTTATATATTTAGCAATTGCCAAGCAATTAGAACCATCACTTTTACTGCCAATGGGGTTCGGAGCAATTTTAGTTAATATACCAATGTCAGGTGTACTGAATCAAACTTTGCCAGGAATAGGAGAAGTAACTGGAATAATAGATTGGCTGTTTGAAGTCGGTATTAAATCATCTGAAATGATGCCTCTGCTTTTGTTTATAGGAATAGGAGCAATGATAGATTTCGGACCTCTTTTATCAAATCCCAGGCTTTTGTTTTTTGGTGCTGCAGCGCAATTTGGAATATTTACTACAATCACAATCGCTGCTTTACTGGGATTTTCGTTGAAAGATGCAGCAGCAGTAGGAATTATAGGAGCAGCTGACGGACCGACATCCATTTTGGTTTCAATAGTGCTAGAGAGCACTTACATTGGGCCAATAGCAGTGGCTGCATATTCTTACATGGCGTTGGTTCCTATAATACAACCCTTTGCAATAAAACTTTGCACAACAGAAAAAGATAGAAAAATCAGGATGAAGTACAATCCTAAAAGTGTTTCTAGAATGACAAGACTGTTGTTCCCAATAGTGGTTACATTAATAGCAGGACTTGTAGCTCCGGCTTCAATTTCACTTGTAGGATTTCTGATGTTTGGAAATCTCATCAGAGAATGCGGCGTGCTTAGATCACTGTCTGAAACAGCTCAAAAGGATTTGGTGAATTTAGTTACATTGCTTTTAGGCTTAACCATTTCAGCCAGCATGAAAGCGGAATATTTTGTAACATTAGATACATTGTTAATAATGGGAATTGGGTTATTGGCATTTGTTTTTGATACAATTGCGGGAGTATTATTTGCTAAGTTCCTGAACCTGTTCTTAAAAGAAAAAATGAATCCAATGGTTGGAGCAGCTGGTATTTCAGCATTTCCAATGTCAGCAAGGGTTATACAAAAAATGGGTCTTGAAGCTGACTCGCAAAATCATTTGCTTATGCATGCAGTAGGTGCAAATGTATCAGGACAAATTGCATCAGTAATAGCAGGCGGTGTAATTATTGGTCTTGTGCCTGGATTATTAATGTAGGAGGAAAAGATATGGATATAGATGTAATTAATTCCTTAAAACTTATGGGAATGGGAATGAGTGCAATATTTTTTGTAATAATAATTATATATGCGGCAGTAAATTTAATGTTAAAATTAAGCAGCAACAATAAATAGATACATATGATTGAGAAAGGATGACCTATGAAATTATCAAATAACAAAAAAACAGCAGTTTTAATGATTGTAGTCATTATTGCCTCGATTTTTATTTTTCAATATATAAATTATGATAATATACATGATAGCGGTCAGAATAATTCAGACAATTATTATCCAAACATGGAAAATTTCAGCATATTTGAAGACGAAACAACTATTCAGGATGAAAACTTACAATTGTTCAAATCAAGCAATACTTTTTCATACAGTCTATACAAAACATATATTTTGTCAAATATATGTTTATCAGCTAATAATTATAAATTGAAATACACTGTAATTATAAATGAAGTATTCATTTATTGTTATAGTGTATTTGTTGTATTTTTTAGCAATAAAAAGGACGGCAAAAAAAGGATGTACTTTGAATTCATAAGCAATCATAAATTATAAAATCAGGAGGAAAATTAATGAGAACGAATAAACATATGTATATCCTTATGATGTTTTTAGTAATTTGCGTGGTATTAACAGCACTTTTCGGCATTAGTGCAGGACCTGTGCAAATTAAAGGAATGAAGGATATAAGATTTGGTATAGATATAAGAGGCGGTGTTGAAGCGGTTTTTGAAGCTGCCGACTTGGGCAGATTACCAACAGCAAGCGAACTTGAATCAGCAAAAGTTATAATGGAAACAAGAATGGACGCTCAAAATATTTTGGACAGAGAAATAGCTATTGATAAAAATAACGGTCAGATTATTGTAAGATTTCCATGGAAATCCGGAGAGACAGATTTCAATCCTCAAGCAGCCATTGCAGAGCTTGGAGAAACAGCTAAACTTACATTCAGAGATCCGGAAGGCAATATTATTGTAGAAGGAAAAGACGTTAAAGAAAGTGTCGTACAGCTGGACAAAAAAACAAGTACGCCGGTTGTAACATTGGTTTTTAATGATGAGGGAGCTAAATTATTTGCAGATGCAACTGAAAGACTTGTTAATCAGAGAATATCCATTTATATGGATGAAACTTTAATATCAGCACCATCAGTAACACAAAAAATTACTGGAGGAGATGCCGTAATTACAAATATGCAAAGCACAGAGGAAGCAAAATCATTATCTGATAAAATAAACTCAGGTGCACTTCCTTTTTCACTTATTTCTAAAAATCACAGTACAATAACACCTACATTGGGTTCGGGTGCACTGGATGTTATGATAAAAGCAGGTTTGATTGCATTTGCATTTGTTTGTTTATTCATGCTGTTTTATTACAAATTACTGGGATTAGTTGCATGTTTTGCATTGTTACTGCAAGTTTCAGTACAGATGCTTGCACTTTCAATACCGCAAGTTACACTTACATTGACAGGTATTGCAGGTATAATATTGTCTATAGGTATGGGCGTTGATGCCAATGTTATAATTTCAGAAAGAATAAGAGAAGAACTTGCAGCTAACAAATCTTTAGGATATTCCATTGATACAGGATATCACAAAGCATTTTCTGCAGTGTTCGATGGAAATATAACAACAATTGCTGCAGCAGTAATTATGATGATATTTGGAACCGGCTCAATGCTATCATTTGGTTACACTCTTATGGTAGGTTGTATTCTTAACTTTGTGTCAGGAGTTACAGTATCAAGAATAATAACAAAATCCATGAGCAGTAATGATGTATTTATGAAAAAATCCCTATATGGCTTAAAAGTTAAGGAGGCAAAATAATGATTAAGTTTTATGAGAAAAGAAAAATATTCTTTACTATTTCTGCCGCTATTATGATTATTGGGATAATATCCTTGTTTATAAATGGTGTAAATTTGTCTATTCAGTTTAAAGGCGGAGCAATTATCAAGTATTCATATACTGATGAAATAGATGCAGAACTGGCTGCAGACAAAGCAACTGAAATATTAAACAGAAATACTGAAGTGCAGTTGACAGAAGACTTGGCAACACACAGCAAGAAAATTGTATTTAACTTGTCAGGCAACGAAGGACTTGAAGCAAGAGATCAAGACAAACTAGACAGTGCCCTTAAAGAAGCATTTCCTGATTCCAAATTAACATTATCAGAATCAAATGTTGTTGAACCTTTTATAGGTAAAAGATTTTTGACTAAGGGTATTATTGCAATAGCACTTACATCTTTATTTATAATTTTATATGTAAGGTTTAGATTTAAAAAGATTTCAGGTTTATCTGCAGGTGTAATAGGATTGATTGCATTGTTCCATGACGTTCTCGTAGTGTTCTTTACATTTATTATATTTAAAATGCCGATAAATGACTCATTTATTGCAGTAACACTTACAATAATTGGATATTCAATAAATGATACCATAGTAATTTACGACCGTATCAGAGAAAACAAACCATATTACGAAAAGAAATCTTTTGAAAATTTGGTTGATTCAAGCATAAATCAGACATTGACAAGATCAATCAACACAAGCGTTACAACAGGCATTAGTATTTTAATTGTATTAGTATTGGCATACATCTACAATATTGATTCAATAAAAACATTTGCAATACCAATGTTTATAGGAGTCATTAGTGGATGTTATTCCACGATATGCTTGGCCGGACCAATGCTGGTTATGTGGCACAAGAGACAGCAGGCATTACAATAATTTTTTAATTGACGGAGGTACTAATGAAAGACTATGTATGTTCAAGATTAGTAAAATCAGAAGATTTAAATCACCACGGAACTTTATTTGCAGGAAGAACAGCTGAATGGTTTGTTGAATCAGCTTTTATTGCAGCAGCTTCAACTATGGGAGATCCTGAAAAAGTAGTTTGCCTCAATATTCATGGATTTGTATTTAAAACTCCTATTAAAAGGGGTGAAATAGTTAAATTTACAAGTAAAGTTGCGAAGGTTGGAAAAACCAGCATTGTAGTTTATACAAAATTGGATATGGAATTGAGCAAAATAATACCCGTTGAAGGTTTTATAACATTTATTTCAGTTGATGAAAATGGTAAAAAAGTTCCTCATGGTCTTGTTCTTGATGAAGTAAAGGATGAAGAGGAATTGAGTATAAGAGAAAAAGCAAATAATCTGTAATTTAATATCTTATAGTTCCGTATTAAAGATGAAATTAATTATATTTAATTTCATCTTTTTTATAGACAAAAGTTGATAAAAATCGACGTTTATGATAAAATATATGAAATCCATGTGAGAGGTATTTATGAAAAAAATAACTAAAATTGAGTACCAGAAAAAAAACAAGGATAGAGTAAGTATATATTTAGATGATAATTATGCTTTTGGGGTTG
>JBASLQ010000430.1:0-2198 GCA_049656425.1 Sedimentibacter sp. | reverse complement strand
AGTTAAGACCCGCATGGGTGGAAATTAATAAGAAAAAAGCCATTCATAATTTCTTAGAGGTAAGAAGAGCCGTAGGCCCAAATAAAAAAATATGTGCAGGTGTAATAGCTGACAGCTATGGACTAGGATGTATAGAATTTTCTAAAATGTATATGGAAAACGGCGTTGACATGTTTGCTGTTGCAGTTTTAGGGGAAGCTTTTGAACTTAGACAAGAAATTAAAAGCAAAGATATATTAGTTCTTGGATATACGAATGAAGAATTTTATGAAGATGCAATTAATTCTGACATAACTCTTACAATTTATAACTATGAACATGCTGCTAAATTAAATTCTGTAGCCAAAAAATTGAACAAAACTGCAAAAATTCACATAAAAGTGGAAACTGGAATGAACAGACTTGGTTTTCTGCCAACTGAAGAAAATGCAGATAAAGTCGCTGAAATTTCTAAAATGAAAAATATTTTTATAGAAGGTGCTTTTTCACATCATGCAAAAGCAGATGAAAAAGACAAAACAACAGCCCATATACAGGCAGGCAGATTTATCAGTTTTATGAATATTCTTGAAGAAAGACATGTTGCAATACCAATTAAACATATTGCAAACAGTGCTACAATAATTGATATGCCTGAATATTATTTTGATATGGTAAGACCGGGAATAATTTTATATGGATTTTATCCTTCAAATGAAGTAAGTAAAGATAATTATATTTTTAAAATTTGTGCAACATTAAAAGCCAGAGTTGCAAATGTAAAAACATTGGAATCAGGTGAAGGCATAGGTTACGGGCACTTGTTCAATACTTCTAAAACTACAGTTGTTGGTACCATTCCTCTGGGATATGCGGATGGTTATTCAAGGCTTTTATCAAATAAAGGATACATAGTTGTAAAAGGAGTAAAATGTCCTATATTGGGAAAAATATGCATGGATCAATTCATGGTAGACTTATCAGAAGTAGAAAACCCTCAAATAGGTGATGTAGCAATAATATACGGTGATGGAACAGACGGCGCAATGACAGCTGAGGATGTGGCAAACATGAGGGGTACAATATCTTATGAAGTACTTACAAACTTAAGCAAGAGGCTCCCAAGAATTTATATTTAGGAGGAATAGGATAATGAACTTTGATTTAATTGAAAAAAATGACAATGAACTTTACAGTGCTATGATGGAGGAAAAGCAAAGACAAAATATCAACATTGAACTTATTGCTTCAGAAAACTTTGTATCTGATGCAGTTCTTCAAGCTATGGGAAGTCACTTAACAAACAAATACGCAGAAGGGTACCCTGGAAAAAGATATTATGGCGGCTGCGAATATGTAGATAAAGTTGAAAACCTGGCAAGAGACAGAGCAAAACAAATATTTGGTGCAGAACATGCAAATGTTCAGCCTCATTCCGGCTCAAATGCCAATTTTGGTGTCTACTTTTCAATTTTAAAACCAGGAGATAAAATACTGGGAATGGATTTGTCACATGGAGGACATTTGACACATGGAAGCCCGGTAAACATGTCTGGAGCATATTTTGATGTTGTATTTTACGGAGTAAACAAAGAAACTGAAACAATTGATTATGAACAGGTAAGAGAAATTGCAAAAAGAGAAAGACCAAAACTCATAGTTGCAGGTGCAAGCGCGTATTCAAGATTTATTGACTTTAAAACTTTCAGGGAAATAGCTGATGAAGTCGGTGCTTATTTCATGGTTGATATGGCTCACATCGCTGGTCTTGTTGCTGCAGGACTTCATCCTAATCCTGTGGAATATGCTGATTTTGTTACTACAACTACTCATAAAACTTTAAGAGGTCCTCGTGGAGGAATGATACTTTGCAAAAACGAATTTGCTCAGAAAATAGATAAAGCAATATTCCCCGGAACACAAGGAGGTCCATTGATGCATGTTATTGCAGCAAAAGCAGTGTGCTTTAAGGAAGCTTTGGAACCCGATTTCAAAGTTTATCAACAGCAAATTGTTAAAAATGCAAAAGCATTATCTATTGAACTTATGGATAAAGGTTTTAGAATAGTATCAGGCGGAACAGACAATCATTTAATGCTTGTTGATGTAAGAAACAAAGGTTTAACTGGAAAAGAAGCTGAAAAAATGCTTGATGAAATCCACATTACTACCAACAAAAATACTATTCCATTTGATCCTCAAAGTCCATTTGTTACAAG
>JBASLQ010000429.1:0-2796 GCA_049656425.1 Sedimentibacter sp. | reverse complement strand
CTCTTGAACTGAACAGAGTTGATAATGTTTTAATTGATGTGGGAATATTTACAAATCTTACAAGAGATCATTTGGATTTCCATAAAACTATGGAAAATTACTACTTGGCAAAAAAGAAATTATTTTATATAACAAAGACAAACAACATTATTAATGTGGATGATCCTTATGGTGCAAGACTTTACAAGGAATTGACTGAAGATGGAGTAAAAGCTATTTCCATCGGCATTGACAATGATGCTGATATTAAATCTTCAAACCTTGTAACGACCATGAAGGGAACCAGCTTTGATTTAAACATATTAGGTATTGAAAAGAAAGTCCATGTAAATACTCCGGGTAAATTCAGCGTTCTTAATTCTTTGGGAGCTTTTGGTGCTGCATATGTTCTCGGGGTTAATATTGATGACATAATAGCTGCATTTGAGAAAATAAAAGGAGTTAAAGGAAGATTTGAAATGCTTGAAAATAACCTTGACTGCATAATAATACTTGATTTTGCTCACACACCTGACGGACTTCAAAAAGTAATGGATACTATTAATGAATTTGCAGAAGGAAGAAAAATTGTGATGTTTGGAGCAGGCGGCGAAAGAGATTTGTCAAGACGTGCTCCAATGGGCGAAATTTCAGGAAAATATTGCGATTTAAGCATATTGACTTCTGACAATCCAAGATTTGAAGACCCTTACGACATATGCATTGAAATTTCTAAAGGCGTAGAAAAAGCAGGCGGCAAATATAAAATTATTGTAGAACGTGATGAAGCCATATATTATGCTATTGACAATTCTAAGAAAAGAGATGTAATATTGTTAGCGGGAAAATCTACTGAGCCTTATCAGGATATGGGAACTGAAAAAATACCATATGATGAAGGATCCATCGCTAAAATGGCAATTAAGGATGTTGAGAAAAAACGAGGATTAAGGGATTAGTCACAAAGGAGTTAAAAATGCAAGGAAATGGACAAATAATAAGAGTAATAATTGTATCTTTTCTAATAGCGCTGTTTCTGGGACCGGTTGTAATACCTTTATTGAAGCGCCTTAAAGTGGGACAAAGCATCCGAGAGGAGGGGCCTAAGTCTCACTACATCAAATCAGGCACGCCAACAATGGGCGGAATTATAATTGTTTTAGCAGTTATAATTGCAATTGCTACAAGTGATTATTACACACAAGAAATATTCGCAGTATTATTTTTTATAATAAGTTTTGGATTAATAGGTTTTTTAGATGATTATATAAAAGTTGTTCTTAAAAGGAACTTAGGATTAAGAGCTTATCAAAAGATTTTAAGTCAGGTAATTTTTGCAGTCTTGTTAGCAGTTTATGGTTCAAAATACAGTGTTCATGGAACAAAACTTGTAATTCCATTTGCAAATGCATTTATAGATTTAGGCGTATTGTATGTGCCATTTGTTGTATTTGTAATATTAGGAACAGTTAATGCAGTAAACTTAACAGACGGCTTGGATGGTCTTAATACAGGGGTTACACTTATAGTAATGGCAACATTCAGTTTAGTTACAAACAGTTTAAGAGATGAAAATGCTGTTTATGAAGGTATTGCAATAATCAGCGCAGCTGTAACCGGAGCATGTCTGGGATTTTTAAAACATAATGCAAATCCTGCAAAAGTATTTATGGGTGACACGGGGTCTCTTGCTTTAGGAGGAGCTGTATCAGCAGTTGCTGTAATTTCAAACATGGTTTTATTAATACCGATAATAGGCGGCATTTATTTTGCAGAAGCACTTTCTGTAATTATACAGGTGCTTCATTACAAGAGAACTAAAAGAAGAATATTTAAAATGGCACCACTCCACCACCACTTTGAAATGAGCGGCTGGAAAGAAACAAAGGTTGTAGGTGTTTTTTGGATTGTAACAGTAATATTGGCATTTATAGGCATTTATTCATTATAACAACATAAAATAATAATGGGCTTTTTAGAAAAGAGGTACAATTAATGAAAAATAAAAAAATACTTGTGATTGGACTTGGTGTTTCTGGTATGTCCAGTGTAAAAGCTTTAAGCAAACTGGGAGCAGAAATTTATGTTTTCGATGAATCACCAAGAGAAAAATTAACTGAAAAACTAAAAGAACTTGAAACAATCAAAGCTGAATATTTTTTCGGCAACGATGAAATAGATAAAATAGAAATGAATCAATTGGATTTTGCTGTTAAAAGTCCAGGCATTAAGTATGAAGTGCCAATTGTTGAAAAATTACTTAAAAAAAACATTAAAATAATAAGTGATATTGAAGCTGCTTATAAAATAACCAAAGCTTCAATTGTCTCAATAACAGGAACAAACGGAAAAACCACTACCACCACTCTTATAGGTGAAATTGCAAGAGAAAGTGGAAAAACATACAAACTAACAGGCAATATAGGGTTTGGAATGTTTGATGATGCTTTAAACTCCAAACAAGGAGATATTCTTGTAGCAGAAGTAAGCAGTTTTCAACTTGCAGGAACATATGATTATAAGCCTCACATAAGCGTTCTTACAAATATTACTCCTGATCACATGGATTATCATCACACTTTGGAAAATTATGTAGAAACTAAATTTAAAAATATAATTAATCAGGATGAAAATGATTTTGCGGTTTTAAATTATGAAGATGATACTATAAGAGAATATTCAAAAAACATTAAAGCAAAAAAAATATTTTTCAGCAGCTCACAAGTTTTAAATGAAGGCATTTTTGAAGAAAACGGACAAATGATCTATAAACATGACAATAAAACCGAATTAATTATAAGTACAAAAGATATATTT
>JBASLQ010000428.1:0-5253 GCA_049656425.1 Sedimentibacter sp. | reverse complement strand
GTATATAGCTTATATTGAGGAAATGCTCACAGACAGATTTTCTTCAAGAGTAAATATAAAGAAGAATAAAAATAAAGGTAAAATAGAGATAGAATATACAAGTAACGAAGATTTAAATAGAATTTTGGACATTTTTAAACTTGAAGAGTAATCATTGTAATAACAATGGTTTTTTTTTATAAAATTTGAAAATAAGAAAACGATTACATTAAATAATATTTTATTATTAACAAAGTATAGTATAATAATTCAATAACTATATCTATTATACGAAGTTTTTCATTGAATGATATTAAGTAACTAATACAAACTTACGCTATTAAATTAATTTTAGTAATAATATTGTGTAATTAATATGCATAAGTACTTATATAGGACATTACTATTGACATTATATTAACAATAATATATAATGGGGAAAATTCATTACAAAATATTTTGCAGGGAGGTTTTATTTTGAGTAAAGGACTTGATGTAAAGGCTAATGAAAAACAATTTGGACAGCTTAAAGATTATATTGATTCAATTAGGCAATCACAGGGCAATTTAATGCAAACAATGCATAAAGCTCAAGAAATTTTTGGGTATCTTCCAATTGAAGTACAAAAGTTTATTGCATATGAACTTGATATGCCGTTGGCAGAAGTTTACGGAGTTGCTACATTCTATACACAATTTTCCATTGAGCCAAAAGGGAAACATAAAATTGGCGTGTGCCTTGGCACTGCGTGTTATGTAAAAGGTTCACAGCTGGTTTTGGACAAGATATCTAAGGAATTAAATATTAAAGTGGGACAAACAAGTGCTGACAACTTATATACTCTTGAGGCTACAAGATGTTTAGGCTGCTGTGGTCTGGCTCCTGTAATGATGATTGACGGAGATGTATATGGAAAACTTGAACCAAAAAAAATACCTGATATTTTAGCCAAATACAAAGATTAAGGAGGAGCACGTATGAAATCTTTGGAAGAATTAAAAAAATTAAGAGAAGAATCTATTAACAATATCGAAATGCGTAATACAGACAAGGATATAAGAGTAGTTGTAGGAATGGCAACATGCGGGATATCTGCCGGTGCAAGACCTGTTTTATCAACTTTTGTTGAAGAAGTTAATAAAAGAAATTTAAATAATGTTCAAGTAGTACAAACAGGGTGTATTGGAATGTGTACATTAGAGCCGATTGTTGAAGTTTATACAACTAACAAAGAAAAAGTTACGTATGTTCATGTTGATCCGGAAAAAGTAAAGAGAATTGTGTCAGAGCATTTGGTTAATAACAATGTTGTTTACGAATATACAATAGGTTCAGCTGAAAAACAGTAGAAGTGGAGGAGAAGCTATGAAGATTTTCAGATCTCATGTTTTGGTTTGTGGCGGAACTGGGTGCAGTTCTTCAAAATCTGCTTTAATAAAGCAAAGGTTTGAAGACAAAATTAAAGAATTAAATTTGGATAATGAAGTACAGGTTGTAGGTACCGGATGTTTTGGTTTATGTGAAGAAGGTCCAATTGTAATAATTTATCCCGAAGGTTCATTTTATTCAAGAATGACAGTTGAAAGAGTTGACGAAATATGTGAAGAGCACTTATTAAAGGGAAGAATAGTAAGAAAATATTTATTTGACGAAAGTGCAAAAGATGAAAGAATAAAACCTCTTAGTGAAGTTGATTTTTATAAAAAGCAAAAAAGAGTTGCCTTAAGAAATTGCGGATTGATAAATCCCGAAAATATTAACGAATATATTGCAAGAGATGGCTATATGGCTCTTGGAAAAGCATTGACAGAAATGACTCCTGAAGAAGTTATTAAACTTATTAAAGATTCAGGTTTAAAAGGAAGAGGAGGAGCAGGCTTCTCTACCGGAATGAAATGGAGCTTTGCTGCACCTAATGTTGCAGATCAGAAATATGTTATATGCAATGCTGACGAAGGAGATCCAGGTGCATTCATGGACAGAAGTGTGCTGGAAGGGGATCCTCATGCTGTATTAGAAGCTATGGCTATTGCAGGATATGCAATCGGAGCTACTAAAGGGTTTATTTATGTAAGAGCTGAATACCCCATAGCAGTCCACAGATTGGAAATAGCAATAAATCAAGCTAAAGATTTAGGTCTTCTAGGCAAAAACTTATTTGAATCAGGTTTTGATTTTGATATTGAAATCAGGCTTGGTGCCGGTGCTTTCGTTTGCGGGGAAGAAACAGCATTAATGCAGTCAATTGAAGGCAAAAGAGGTATGTCAAGAAATAAACCTCCATTTCCTGCGAACAAAGGTTTATGGGGAAAGCCTACAATTATTAATAATGTTGAAACATTAGCAAATGTTCCACAAATCATTATTAAAGGGCCGGATTGGTTTAGAAGTTTTGGAACAGAAAAATCCCCTGGAACAAAAGTATTTGCATTAGGCGGAAAAATCAACAATACCGGATTAGTGGAAGTTCCAATGGGAACATCTTTGAGAGAAGTTATATATGACATAGGAGGCGGATGTCCAAACGGCAAGGAATTTAAAGCTGTTCAAACAGGCGGACCATCCGGTGGGTGCTTAACTAAGGATCACTTGGATATACCCATAGATTATGATAATCTTACTGCTGTAGGATCAATGATGGGTTCCGGCGGAATGATTGTAATGGATGAAGATAATTGTATGGTTGATATTGCCAGGTTCTTCCTTGACTTTACCGTTGATGAGTCTTGCGGGAAATGTACTCCATGTAGGGAAGGAACAAAAAGAATGCTTGAAATTCTGAATAAAATAACAGAAGGTAAAGCTACAATGGAAGATCTTGATAGATTAGAAAAACTTGCATTGAATATAAAGGACACTTCACTTTGCGGTTTGGGGCAAACAGCTCCCAATCCAGTGTTGTCAACACTTAGATATTTTAGGGATGAATATGAAGCTCATGTTTTGGAAAAAAGGTGCCCTGCTGGAGTTTGCCAGTCTCTTCTAAAATATATAATTACTATGAATTGCAAGGGATGCACTAAATGTGCCAGAATATGTCCTGTTGGTGCCATTGAAGGAAAAGTTAAAGAAATTCATGTTATCAATCAAGACAAATGCATTAAATGTGGCGCTTGTATGGATGCTTGTACATTCCATGCCATCATTAAAAAGTAAGAAAGGCTGGTGTTCAGTATGGATAAAGTAAATGTTACTATAAACGGAATACAGGTAAATGTCTCTAAAGATTACACAGTGTTGATGGCAGCCAGAGAAGCTGGAATAGATATACCAACACTTTGCTTTTTAAAGGATATTAATGAAATAGCTGCGTGCAGAGTATGTGTTGTAGAGGTAGATGTTAAAGGCGTACCAATGAGAAATTTACCGGCATCATGCGTTTTGCAGGTTCAAGATGGAATGAATGTAAGAACCAACACACCTAAAGTAAGAAATGCAGTAAGAATGAACGTTGAGTTAATACTTGCAAATCACAACAGAGAATGTTTGACATGCCTTAGAAATGGAACATGTGAACTTCAAAAGTTGTGTGATGAGCTGGGTATAAAAGATATTGAGTATCAAGGAGCAAAAAGAGAAGCAAAAATAGATAATTTATCTCATTCTATTGTCAGAGATTCCAGCAAGTGTATATTGTGCGGAAGATGCGTAAGCACATGCAGAGACGTACAGGGAATAGGAGTTTTAGATTTTACGAAGAGGGGCTTTAATACAGAGGTTGCACCGGCATTTGATTTCAGTATGAAAGATGTTAATTGTATATATTGCGGTCAATGTATACAGGCATGTCCTGTAGCTGCACTTCGTGAAAGAACTTATATAGATGATGTTTGGGCTGCCATAGACGATCCTGACAAATATGTGGTTGTTCAGACTGCGCCTGCTGTTAGAGCATCTCTTGGTGAAGAATTCGGCTATCCTGTGGGAACAAACGTAACAGGAAAAATGGTTGCAGCTTTAAAACGTCTAGGTTTTGACAAAGTTTTTGATACTAACTTTTCAGCAGACCTTACAATATTAGAAGAAGGAACTGAACTTCTGAACAGAGTTACAACCGGCGGCAAATTACCAATGATTACATCTTGTTCACCCGGATGGATTCGTTATTGTGAAATATATTATCCTGAATTTCTTGATAATCTTTCAACTTGCAAGTCTCCACAGCAAATGTTTGGTGCCATAGTAAAAAGTTATTATGCGGAGAAAATGGGAATTGACCCTAAAAAAATAGTTTCTGTATCAATAATGCCTTGTACTTCAAAGAAAACCGAGGCAAACAGACCTGAAATGGAAGTAGATGGACTGAGAGATGTAGATATTTCTTTGACAACAAGAGAACTAGGAGACATGATAAAACAAGCAAGAATTAGTTTTGCTAAATTGCCTGATGAACATCCGGATAGCATATTAGGTGAATATTCAGGTGCTGGAGCAATATTTGGTGCAACAGGCGGTGTTATGGAAGCTGCTCTTAGAACAGTTGCTGACATATTGACTGGAAAAGATTTAGAAGATATTGAATACAAGGCTGTAAGAGGTATTGAAGGAGTTAAGGAAGCAACAGTTGTTCTTCCAATAGGAGGAGTCGATACTGAACTTAAAGTTGCTGTGGCTCATGGTACTGCCAATGCAGCTAAAGTTTTAGAATCTGTTAAATCTGGTGAAAAGCAATATCACTTTATTGAAGTTATGGCATGCCCGGGAGGATGTGTTCATGGAGGAGGCCAATCTCATGTATCAGCTAAAGCAAGACTGGATGTGAATCCTAAAATTAACAGAGCTAATGCTCTTTATGAACTGGATAAATCACTGCCTCTAAGAAAATCACACAAGAATCCTGAAGTTATGAAACTTTATGAGGATTATTTAAAAGAGCCAAACAGCCATTTATCACACAAACTTCTTCATACTCATTATATTAAGAGAGATGTATATGAAGTTGAACAAGAAGAAGAATTTAATGAGATGTTGGAAAATTTAAAATAAATAATTAAAGCAAAAGAGATTTTTCAAATATGCTGCGAAAAATCTCTTTTATTATATATCAGTTATTAACAATTTCCAGCTTAATTGTTGATAATTATTTGTTTCATTTCATCAATTGTTGATGCAATGTAATCAGCGCCTTCACTTTCTAAAAGAGATTCTGTTCTGAATCCCCATAATACTCCTATAGATTTTACATTTGCATTTTTTGCGACTTGTATGTCAATTTCTGTATCACCAATATAAATGCAGTCATGTTTTTTCAATCCCAGCATATTTATAATTTC
>JBASLQ010000427.1:0-14657 GCA_049656425.1 Sedimentibacter sp. | reverse complement strand
GGATAATGTCATAGGAGTTTTAAATGTGAAGGATTACTTCAGACTTCAGGAAAATACTAGAGAAGTTGTTATGGACAAAGCTATAAAACCTGCTTATTATGTACCTGAAACAGTAAGAACAGATGTGTTGTTCCAAAATATGAAAAAAAGCAGAAATCACTTTGCAGTTGTATTCGATGAATATGGCGGTATGAGTGGCGTTATAACAATGGATGATTTGATTGAACAAATAGTTGGAAACTTTGATGATGATTATTTAACTCCAGATGCTCCTACCATAGAGAAAATAGATGAAGATACTTGGAAAATAAAAGGTTCTGCATATTTGGACGATGTTTCAAAACAACTTGGCGTATCATTGCCGAATGAGGATTTTGAAACATTCGGAGGACTGGTTTTTGGTGTTCTTGGTATAATACCAGAGGATGGAAGCACTATGGAACTGGATGAATATGGTCTAAAAATAAAAGTTACAGAAATCAAGGGACGCAGGCTTGAAACAGCAATAGTCTATAAAAATCAAGATCCTACAGATTATGAGGATTAAATTTAGATATGTTTAAGCTGAATCTTGTATTATGTAAAAATACAAGGAGGAATTATGAATTATATAGTGAACAAATTATTAATATTGCCGGGAATTTTGTTGGGGCTTTCCATACATGAATTTTCCCATGGCTATGCTGCTCTAAAAATGGGCGATGACACTGCATTAATGCAGGGACGTTTGACTTTGAATCCAATAAAGCATATAGACCCAATGGGGTTTATTTGTCTTTTATTATTTGGTTTTGGCTGGGCTAAGCCGGTTATGATAAACTCAAGAAATTTTAAAAATCCAAGAAGAGATGATGCAATTGTGTCTATTGCAGGACCTGCTGCGAACTTATTGACAGCTGTTTTATTTGTAATATTAATGAAACTTGCAGATACTTATATGCCTTATAATGCACTTGGACAAATTATATGGGAAGTACTTAGAAACACTGTAGTTATTAATTTAGTGCTCATGGTATTCAATTTAATACCAATACCTCCCCTTGATGGACATCACATATTGGGAAGCATAGGCGGAGCTAAAGTATGGAACTTCTATTATAAATATTATGACCATCTTAGATTTGCAATGCTTCTGCTTATTGTTTTCAATGGAGTTAGTTTAATTATCTCTCCAATAATTAATTTCATTTACAATTTTTTAATTACATTGATTTTTTAATAATTAATATTTGATGAATGGTGATTATATGGAAACTAAAAGAGAATTAAGAATTAAAATCCTGAACATCAGAAATAGCATGGAAAAAGAACATGTATTAAAAAAAAGCAGCATCATAATTGATAAACTGGTAAATTCAGAAGTTTATAAAAACAGCAACACGGTTTTTATTTATATGGATTTTAAAAATGAAGTAATGACTTCTCAATTAATAATGCAAATGCTCAAAGAAAAAAAACGTGTGGTAATACCTTATACAGATACAATTAATACAGTCATAATTCCGTCAGAACTCAAAAACATGGAAAGTGATTTGGCATTAAGCAGTTTTGGTTATTATGAGCCGATATTTGAAAAAATTATTCCCGTTAATCCGGAGGAGTTTGACCTAGTTGTAGTTCCGGGCGTTGTATTTGATAAAAATCTGAATCGAGTGGGATTTGGCAAGGGTTATTATGACAGAATATTAAATAAAATAAGGCCTGATGCACAAGCTGTGGCAATAGCTTATGAATTTCAAGTTTTAGATGAAGTTCCATGTGAAGAACATGATATAAAAATGGACAAAATAATAACTGAAGAAACAATTTATAATAAAGTAATATAATTAATTATCTTGCAATAGTTATTACAAATACTTTCTCAACACCAAAATCAAGAAGTGCTTTAGAACATTCATCAGCAGTGGAACCTGTTGTGTAGACATCATCTACCAGCAGAACACTGCTGTTTTTTATTGAACTTATAATTGAGTTTTCTTTTACAGCAAAAGCATTTTTTAAATTTTTTCTTCGCTCTTCCCTTGTTTGAGCGCTTTGCTTAAGCGTTATTTTAGTTCTTTTTAATGCGTCCGCATATGGTATTGATGATTTATCTGATATGTACCTTGCAAGTAGTTCTGACTGATTGTAGCCCCTTGTTCGCATTTTTGTCATATGAAGAGGAACAGAAACTATATAGTCAAAATTCATGTAATTTGTCCTTTTCATATAATTAATGATACAATTGCCGAAAAATTTACTAAAATAAGGCTTGTTGTAATACTTGAAGCTGTATATGCCCTTTTTTATTAATCCTTCATAAGCAAAAAGTGACTTAGAAACTTCAAAATGATTCTCATGAGAACTGCAGTCAGCGCAAAGATTTGTAGAAGAATTATAATCAATAGGCTTTGAGCATTTACTGCAAATCGGAGGAACAATTTTTTTTATGCGTGCCTCACAATCTGAGCATATGTATTTTTCACCTATTGATTCATCATATGCATCACAAAAAAAACATGTATTTTTTTCGGGATATAAAAGTTCTAAAAATGATTCAATATAAGTATTCATAACTACTCCATGAAACCGTCTGACAGCATTGCATAAGTTGTAACTGCAGAATGTAGCCTGTAATCAAGCGCTGAAAACCGCTTATCAATTTTATTGTTATCAACCATGTCCTTCATATACTTTTCAAAGCCAACCAGCACAACAAGCTTTTTTGCCCTGGTTATGGCAGTGTAAAATAAATTTCTGGTTAAAAGCATAGGTGGACCCCACACAATCGGCATAATAATTACAGGAAATTCACTTCCCTGACTTTTATGAACTGTCGTCGCATATGCCAGAATAAGTTCATCTAATTGAGCAAAGGTGTATGCAACTTCTTTTTCATCATCAAATTGAACAAATAACTCCTGCTCAACTTCATCAATGAATATTATATACCCAATGTCTCCATTATAAACACCTTCACCAGTAATGACTTTTTCATCCATTGTATGTATTTTCCATTCAGCCTGATAATTATTTTTTATTTGCATCACCTTGTCTCCAACACGAAAAATATATTTGCCGAAAACTTTCTCTTTTTTTAATTTGGAAGGAGGATTAATTGCTGCCTGAATTTTTTTATTAAGTTCAATTACTCCGATGTCACCTTTTTTCATGGGAGACAATACTTGTATATCTTTTGTTGGGGTTAAACCATATTTTACAGGCAGACGGTTACTGTAAAGGTCAACAATTAAGTTTATCAAATTTATGCTGTTGGTTTCCCTCATAAAGAAGAAATCCGAATCTTTTTTATTGCATATGGGCATTGATCCTTTATTTATCATATGTGCATTTTGAACAATCATGCTTCCTTCAGATTGTCTGAATATTGTATCAAGTCTGATTGTTTTTATAGTATTACTTTTTATAATATCTGAAAGAACATTGCCGGCGCCTACAGACGGAAGCTGATCAACGTCTCCAACCAGAATTAACCGTGTACCTCTTTTAATTGCTTTTAAAAGATTGTTCATAAGCAATATATCAACCATGGACATTTCATCTACAATCACAACATCACAATCAAGAGGTGAGTTTTCGTTTTTATTAAATACCAAATTGCTGTCATCTTCTCCAAAGGCATACTCCAGCATACGGTGGATTGTTTTTGCTTCTCTGCCTGTTGATTCTGTTATGCGCTTTGTTGCTCTTCCTGTGGGAGCACAAAGAAGAACTTTTTTATTCATTTTTTCAAAAACTTTCAATATGGAAAGTATTATGGTTGTTTTTCCAGTACCGGGTCCTCCGGTTATAACAGTCACTCCGTTAAGTATTGATTGAACTATTGCTTCTTTTTGTTTTTCTGTAAGAGTAATTGAAGATTCTTCTTCTATTTCGTTTAAATATGGAATTGTATCATCTTCAGACATTTCAAATTCTGCCCGTGCCAGATTAATAAGGTCCTTGCACACATTAACTTCGGCGGTATGATAGGGTATATAATAAACAGCCTGTTCATCATAAATTGTTTCAATATGTATTTTGCCTGTAAATGCCATGTTGCGAATTTCATCTTCAGTATCTTCCGCAGTTGTTTCAAGTATATTGAGCGTACTGTTTAATACCATGGTGTAAGGCACATATGTGTGACCTCTGGATGCAAATTCTGCAAGAACATATTTGACACCAGATGAAATTCTGTAAGGGGAAGTTCTTTCAACTCCCAAAGATGCAGCTATTTTATCAGCAAGTTTAAAACCAATGCCATATATATCTTCAGTAAGCCTGTATGGATTTTCTGTTATAGTATGTATGGTATTTTTCCCATATTGCTTATATATTTTTACGCTGTAGCTGGTACTTATGTCATGACTTTGTAAAAACATCATTATTTCTTTGATATCTGATTGTTCGGCAAAGCTTTTGGATATCATTTTGACTTTTTTTTCGCCTATCCCTTCAACTTCCGAGAGTTTTTCAGGATGTTTTTGTATTATTTCAAATGTTTCTTCCTTAAAAACCTCTACTATTTTTTTTGCTGTGTATTTTCCTATTCCCTTTATTAAACCGGAAGACAAGTAGTTTTCTATTTGGTCAAGGTTTGATGGAAGAACAGTATTGTACATGTCAACTTGGAATTGTTCTCCATATTTAGGATGCTTAATTTTTTTCCCGTAAACCTCTATTGTTTCACTTGTAACATCAGAGCTGAACACTCCTGTTACAGTTACTATATCATTGTTGTCTGCTTCCATTATGGCGACAGTATAGCCATTTTCATTATTGCGAAAAATTGTTTCAATGATTGTACCTTTCAGTGTTTCCATTAATTGCTCCTCAATGATAGATTAACTGTTAGCTTTATAAAATTATATCACAAAACTATATATACAAGAAGTAAAATTCATAATAGAACCGTATTTCTTATAAAATTCACAAGTGCAGCAAATTTCTCTTTTAAACAGCATTAAATTGTGATAAACTAAATTTCAGCAATAAGCTAAAAATTTAGGTAAATTAAACATTTATGTGCAATAATATATCATAAATATTTTTGCGAGAAAGAAAGGAATTAATATGTCTAAGGAAAATTTCATTAAAGGTGCTGCTATATTAAGTGTAGCCGGATTATTAGTAAAGATATTGGGAGCTATTTACAGAATTCCATTGACAAATCTTATTGGTACAGAAGGTATTGGCTATTACCAACCTGCTTATAACATTTACAATTTGCTGCTGGTTGTGTCTTTGTCAGGTTTTCCAACTGCTATAGCAAAGCTTGTTTCAGAAAAAAGGGCATTGCAAAATTATGCAGGAGCATATCAAGTATATAAAGTATCGCGTTGGGGATTGTTTTTTATAGGTCTTGTATCTTCAATATTTGTCTTGGTATTTGCAAAAAATCTTGTTTCCTTCCTGGGTTATCCTGGTTCTTATTATTCAATGATAGCACTTGTGCCGGCATTGTTTGCAGTACCTCTTTTATCAACTTACAGAGGTTTCTTCCAGGGAACTCAAAATATGATTCCTATTGCATTGTCACAAATCATTGAACAAATTTTCAGAGTTACAGTCGGATTATATCTTGCATATTCATTTGTCGGAAAAGGACTTGAAGAAGCTGCGGCAGGAGCGACATTTGGCGCTTCAGCAGGTGGATTGGCAGCATTAATACTTATTTATTTATTGTTTTTCTTTAGTAAGAAAAGCATAAAAGAAGAAATATCACTTTCATCTCACAATAAGACAGAACCTGTATGGGATATAGTAAAAAATCTTTTATACATAGCAATACCAATTACTATCGGAGCATCTATATCACCTCTTATGGGATTGACAGATTCATATATTGTATCAAACAGACTTTCAGCAATCGGATATACCAGCGTTGAGATAGCAGACATGTTTGGGGAATTAAGCGGAACTGCACAAACATTAATAAATTTCCCGCAGGTGTTTTCAACAGCAGTTGCAATGAGTTTAGTACCGGTTATTACAGAAGCATTTACAAGAAAGCAATACGATAAACTTAACACAACAGCAAATGTTGGTGTTAAAATATCATTAATAATTGGTCTTCCTTGCGGTATTGGGTTATTTATGCTTGCAGAGCCTGTAATTGCTTTGTTGTATGCATCCATAGGACCTCAAAAACATGCAAGTTCAGGAGCATTGCTTCAAATAATGGCAATCAGCGTAATTTTCCTTACTTTAGTTCAAGCATTTACAGCAGTGCTGCAATCAGTAAACAAGCAGTTTCATCCTGTTAAAAACCTTGCAGTAGGACTAATAGTAAAAATAGTATTATCATATATACTTATCGGAATGCCATTTTTGAATATCAGAGGAGCTGCAATCAGCACTACAATTTCATATTTGGTAGTTGCAATATTAAACTGGTACGATATAAACTTTAAAACAAATATAAAAATCAATTTAATTCAAGTATCTGCAAGACCACTTTTATCAACAGCAGCAATGGCAGCAGCGGTGGGAATTTCTTTCAGACTTATAAAAGCAGCAGTTGGAAGTCAGAATATAGCAACTTTAGCTTCAATAGCCATTGCCGTAATTGTTTATGTAGTTTGCTTGTTTTTAACCGGAGCAATAACTGAAGAAGATTTAGAATTAATTCCCAAAGGGGAAAAATTAAAAAAATTCGTGAGGAAATAAAATGAATACAGTTCAAATTATCGGCTTGGGAGCAGGCAGCAAAGAGGATTTGACCTTGAAGGCTCACAAAGCTTTAACAGAAAATATACCTACATTTTCCAGAACAGATAGACATCCAATAATTCAAGAGCTTAAAAAAGAAATTAATATAACCAGTTTTGATGATTATTTTGAAAAATATGAATCCTTTGATGAAGTGTATGAGAAAATAACAGAACAGGTTGTTGAATTATCTAAACAATATAAAAAAATTAACTACTGCACGGCAGGAAGTCCATATTATGGTGATATAGTAACAAAAAAGCTTTTTAATGAATATAAAGATGAAATAAATATAATAATAATAGATGGAATGAGTTTTCTTGATAAATGTATAAAATTATCAGGATATTCAGATTATAAATCCATAGCAGTTTTAGATTGCTTGGAAGCTGATGAATTTTCTTTTGATGTAAATTTCTTTAATATAATAACACAGGTATATGATTCGGAACTAGCTTCACAGCTAAAGCTCAAACTTATGGAAATATATCCAGACACTGTAAATGTGATGAAAATTGATGTTTTGGAAGAAAATGTAAAAAAAATGCCCTTATTTATGCTTGATCAAGAAAAAAAATACGGATTTTCAACATATTTTTGCATTATGCCTATTGAAATTTCGAAAAATACAGTGTATAATGTAAATAATCTGTGCAGGATAGTTAAAGTACTCAGAGGGCCCGATGGATGTCCATGGGATAAGAAGCAGACACATAATTCCATCAGACAGAATGTAATTGAAGAAGCTTATGAAGTTGTTGATGCAATTGATAATGACGATATTGACAATTTAGTGGAAGAGCTTGGAGATTTATTATTTCAGGTAGTTTTTCACTCAGAGCTTGGAAGTGAAGAAGGATATTTTAATATAAACGATGTTGTAACAAATGTTTGTAATAAAATGTACTCAAGACATCCGCATGTTTTTGGAGATGTAAAAGCCGACAATGTTGATGAGGCCTTGCAGAGCTGGGAATCATCAAAACAAAAAGAAAAAAACTTAAATACCTATACAGATAACTTAAAAAATGTTCCTAAAGCTTTGTCAACCCTTAGCAGAAGTTATAAAATTCAAAAAAGGGCTGCAGAGGTAGGCTTTGACTGGCCGAACGAAAATGGTGCTATATTAAAAGTTAAAGAAGAACTTTTTGAATTTATTGAAGAATATAACAAAGATGATTTCAATAAAATGGAAGAAGAGTTCGGAGATTTGCTGTTTGCACTTGTTAACTTTGCCAGATTTATGAAAATAAATCCTGACATAGCGTTAAACAAAACAATCAACAAATTTATTAACAGATTTGAATATATAGAAAAGAATTCAACTAAAGATTTAAAACAAATGACTCTGAAAGAAATGGATGAGTTATGGGAAGAATCAAAGTTCCAGTAGGAATTTAGATAAAACAAACAAACTACAATTTTTTAGAGGAGGTTTTTTTATGAATAAAGCTGATTTAATTGCTAGCGTTGCAGAAAAAACTGGATTTACAAAGAAAGATGCAGAAAAAGCACTAAATGGTTTCATGGAAACAATAAAAGACGAACTAGTAGCAGGCGGCAAAGTTCAATTAGTAGGATTTGGAACTTTTGAAGTTAGAGACAGAAAAGAAAGACAAGGAAGAAATCCTAGAAATCCTGGAGAAACTATTGATATACCAGCATCAAAAGCACCAGTATTCAAAGCTGGGAAATCATTAAAAGAAGCAGTAAACTAATTAGAACATAATTAAATAAGTTACAAATATGATAAAAGCCGTATATACGGCTTTTTAATATGTTGACAATCATTACGTTAAAAATGTATAATATAATGTGAATATTTACTAATTAGGAGGTAACATGTGGGAAATTCTTAAGGACACTATTATTGATTCAGTAAAAATATTGCCCTTTTTATTTGCAGCATATTTAGCAATAGAATATATAGAGCACAAATCATCTGATAAGCTTGTGAATGGATTAAGAAAGTTTGGGGTTCTTGGAGGTGCCCTGCTTGGAACAATGCCGCAATGCGGTTTTTCAGTGGCAGCATCAAATTTGTATGCCGGCCAAATTATAACTGCCGGAACATTAATAGCAGTATTTATATCAACATCTGATGAAGCAATACCAATTTTATTATCCAACCCGGGCAATTTAGGTATAATTTTGAAACTAATATCTGTTAAAATCCTTGTTGCTATAATAGCAGGAATTTTTGCAGATTTTGCATTAAATAAATTTTTCAATAAAGGTGATAGTAAGAATGAAAATCGATCAAAAGCATTACATAATATGTGCGCTCATTCACATTGCGGATGTGAGAATCATGGGATTTTAAAGCCAGCTCTGAAACATACTCTAAACATTTTTATTTTCATGACTATAACAACTCTCGTGCTGAATACAGCCATAGCATTAATTGGTGAACAAAACTTATCAAAAGTGCTTTTAACTGACAGTTTTCTGCAGCCGGCACTTGCTGCTTTAATTGGGTTTATACCTAACTGTGCAGCATCAGTCATATTGACACAGCTTTTTGTGGAAGGCAGCTTAAGTTTTGGCTCAGTTATTTCCGGTCTTTCCACAGGAGCAGGAATAGGTCTTGTAGTATTGTTTAAAGTTAATGAAAATCTAAAGGAAAACTTTAAAATAATATTATACATCTATGTGGCATCCACATTGGCAGGATGTTTAATTCAGTTATTTATGTCATAAATAAAATAATACAATAAATAAAAATGGAGGATTGAGTCCTCCGTTTTTTATGTTATTTAGCTTTTGAAGTTCCAAGATAAGCTTCTTTAACTTTTTCATTTTGCAGAAGTTCTCGGCCTTTGCCTGCTATTGTAATATTTCCAGTTTCAAGAACATAGCCATAATCAGCTACTTTTAGCGCTTTGTTTGCATTTTGTTCTATAAGAAGTATTGTTGTGCCCAGCTTATTTATTTCTTTAATTATATCGAAGATATCATTTACTATTAAAGGAGCAAGTCCAAGAGATGGCTCATCCATCATTATAAGCTTAGGCTTTGCCATTAAAGCTCTTCCTACAGCCAGCATTTGCTGCTCTCCTCCAGATAAAGTTCCTGCCAGCTGCCAGGATCTTTCCTTGAGTCTTGGAAATAAGTCATATACTTTTAGAATTTGTTCTTCAATTCCACTTTTCTGAAGATAAGCTCCAATTTTTAAATTTTCTAATACAGAAAGATTAGCAAATACTCTTCTTCCTTCAGGAACCAAAGTAATTCCTTTTGCCACAATGTCTATTGTATCTTTGCCGACAATATTTTCCCCTTGAAATATAATTTCCCCTTGACTTGGTTTTACAAGATTCATTATAGTTCTTAATGTTGTGCTTTTCCCAGCGCCATTGGCGCCTATGAGGGTTACTATAGATTTTCCCGGCACTTGGATGCTAATACCCTTGACTGCAGATATTCCACCATAGTTTACATGCAAATCATTAATTTTCAGCATCTTCTTCCACCCCCAAATAAGCTTCTATTACTCTAGGATTGTTTTTAACCTCATTGGCTGTACCCTTAGCAATTAGCTGACCAAAATCTAATACATAAATTTTATCCGATATTTCCATTACAAGGTCCATATGATGTTCAATCATAAATATAGTCAATTCAAACTCATCCCTGATAGTATGAATGAAGGATGAAAGTTCCATTGTTTCATGAGGATTCATTCCGGCGGCAGGTTCATCAAGAAGCAATAATTTTGCATCAGTAGCCAGAGCTCTTGCTATTTCAAGTTTTCTTTGTTCACCATAAGGCAAAGAATGAGCAATTTCATTTTTTAAATTTAAAAGGCCAAGTTTATCCAGAAGCATTTCTGATTTTTCTCTCATCTCTTTTTCTTCGGTCTTTGACCAAGGCATCCTTAATGCACTGGAGAGAAAGTTGCTTTTAATGTGCAAGTGGTTAGCTATTAAAATATTGTCCAATACAGTTAGATTCTTGAATAAACGTATATTTTGGAATGTTCTTGCAATACCTTTCAAAGCAATTTTGTCGGGTGTTAAACCGGTGATTTTTTCATCATTGAAGTATACATTTCCTTTTGTGGGAGTATAAACGCCTGTTATTACATTGAACGCTGTTGTTTTACCTGCACCGTTAGGACCGATTAATGCTTCTATTCGTCCTTTTTCAACTTCTATATTAAGGTTGTTTACTGCAACAACGCCGCCAAACTGCATTATAACATTGTCAACTTTTAAAACGCTCATTATACAACACCTCCTTCGCCGGATTTTTTGCGTGGAGTTTTTTTCTTTTTAAACAATCCTTTAATTAAATCCCAGGAAAGTTCTTTTTGTCCTAAAAGACCATTTCTGAAGAACAGTACTAATATCATTAACAGCACTGAGAATATTACCATCCTGAATCCTGCTCTGAATAAAGGAATAGTAACTCCAAACAATGTGAGAGGATCATCGAAAAATCTTAATACTTCAAGACCAACAGTAACAACAAATGATGCTATAACAGTACCTGAAATACTTCCCATTCCGCCTAAAACTATTATTAAGAGGAAATTGTAAGTGATTGTGAAATAAAACTGTTTAGGATCCACTGTGCCTAACAAAGAAGCCAAGAGTCCTCCTCCAATGCCTGCAAAGAAAGCCCCAATAGCAAAAGATAAAACTTTGTGCTTAAATAAGTTGATTCCCATTGCTTCTGCTGCCACATCATCCTCACGAATAGCTTTAAAAGCTCTTCCGTAACTGGAATTTATAAGCAGGACAATAAATATTACAGAAATTATTGCAACTCCATAGAAAACCCACATTGTAGGCATCTCAGGAATACTTTTAATTCCTAAAGCCCCATTTGTAATTGTTTTAGTGTTTGTAAAAATGATACGAATTATTTCTGAAAATCCCAGCGTTGCAATTGCCAAATAATCGCTCTTTAACCGAAGTACCGGCATTCCTATTAAAATACCGGCAAGCGCTGCTAAAAGGCCGCCTAATAAAAGTGCTGCCATAAAGGGCATTTCAATTTGCGCTATAACAGGATTCTGCGGTACAATATAAAATATTGCTTCACGAAGTTCAAGAGGAACAGTGAATACTGCAACAGTATAAGCACCAATTGCCATAAAACCTGCCTGACCTAATGAAAACAGCCCTGTAAAACCATTTACTAAATTCATTGACACACTTACTATTGCATATATTGCAGCAAGATTTAATACACGCCTAACGTAGTTATCTCCAATTATGTTCATATCCAAAAGGATTATGATGGAAGCGAAAACAATTATCAATATTGCGTTTTTTGTCAAATTTTTATATTTTTTATTATCTATCATACCTTATCTGTCACCTTCTCTCCAAGAAGTCCGGTCGGTTTAACTATTAAAACTATTATTAAAATTATAAATGCTATAGCATCTCTGTAACCTGTGAGGGATGGTAAAAAAGAAACAAGCATAATTTCTGCCATTCCTAAAATAAATCCACCAATTACAGCGCCTGTTGTGTTGCCTATACCACCTAAAACTGCAGCAATGAAGCACTTGAGTCCAGGCATAACACCCATAAGAGGTATTACTGATGGGTATTTAGAACCCCATAAGATGGCACCAATTGCTGCAAGAGCTGAACCTATTATAAATGTTGTTGAAATAACCCTGTTGATATTGATTCCCATTAAGCGAGCAGTTTCAAAATCCTTTGATACTGCTCTCATTGCCATTCCGATTTTTGTTTTGTTTGTAATGAAAAGAACCACAAACAGTAAAAATATAGTAACAATAGGTGTTACTACGGTTGCAACAGATAAAGAAATATTGCCAAAACTTATTGCTCTTGTAAGCAGCGGTATATCAGGGAATCCTTTTGGAACGCCAGTAAATAAATATGTTGCCAGATTTTCAAGTAGAAATGAAACTCCAATTGCTGATATCATTATTGACATACGCGGTGCATCTCGAAGGGGCCTGTACGCTGCCTTCTCAATCAATACTCCTAATGCAACTGCAGCAATTATTACTAATATAGTTGATACGTACCATGGCAAACCAAAATTCACCATGCCGAACACCATGAAATATGCTGCCATCATGAATATATCACCATGTGCAAAGTTAATAAGTCTCAATATTCCATAAACCATGGTATAACCAATGGCTAAAAGTGCATAAAGACTTCCTATGGAAATACCATTGGCGAGCTGTTGCATAAAAATTTCAAAAGTCATATTTATTCCTCCAATTAGACAGTTGAATAATTGCAAAAGGGCGAACGAAAAGTTCGCCCTTACTAATATGCAGTAATTATTTTACTTCAACTGTATCAATGTATACAAATTGTCCACCCTTAACTGTTTTAATAACAGCTATATTTTTGTCAGCGTCGCCTTCTTCTGTAAAGTTAATAATTCCGGTAACACCTTCAAAGTTTTTAGTAGCTGCAATTGCATCACGAATAGCAACACCGTCAGTTGAACCTGCACGTTCAATAGCGTCTCTAACTACTAAGTATGCGTCATATCCTAATGCTGCAACAGCAGGTATTATAGGTTCTTTGCCGGCAAGTTCTTTTTTGTAGCCTTCAACAAATGCTTTTGCTTCTTCTGTAGCTGGGTCATTTTCGTCAAAGAATGTTGATAAAGCGATGCCTTCAGCATCTGTTCCAGCAACGTCTATAACTGCTGGGTTTTCCCAAGTGTCTCCACCCATTATTAAGCTTTGGATTCCAAGTGCTCTAGCTTGTTTAATTATTAAAGGAGCTGTTGTTGCTGAACTTGGAGCAAATATTACGTCTGGGTTTTTAGCTTTAACATTTGTAAGTATTGAATTAAAGTCTTTATCATTAACCTGAAATTCAGAAATATCAATTATGCTGTTTTCATCTCCTGTTAATTCTTTGAAAGCATCAATAAAGAAATTTCCAAGTCCTATTGAGTAGTCATCTCCGTTTTGCATAATAACTGCTGCTGTCTTTGCTCCCTGGCTTATTGCATAATTAGCCATTACTCTTCCTTGGAAAGGATCTAAGAAGCAAGCACGGAAGTAAAAATCATTTCCTTGAGTAACCATTGGGTTTGTACAAGAAGCGCCCATTGCAGGGATTTGTGCTTTTTTGATTATATCTCCTGCAGCAATTGAAACACCTGAACCATAAGAACCTATTATTGCAACAACATTTTCTTTTTCAATAAGTCTTGATACGGCAGTAGTTGCTTCGCCTTTATCGCTCTTGTTGTCAACTATTACTAATTCAATTTTTTTGCCTAATACTTCAGGGTACATTTTATTTGCATATTTTATACCATCAAGTTCCTGAAGACCGCCGCCGCCATTTTCACCTGTAAGAGGCTCAAAAACACCTATTTTTATAACATTAGAACTGTCTGCGGCAGCATCTCCACTAGCATTTTGACTTTGAGAACATCCTGTAAACAGTGAAAGTACCATTAAAAAACATAATAATAAAGATAATAATTTCTTCATAACTCTTCTCCTCGCTATTGATAAAATTTCTATGATTATAACACTGTAAGTGTTTTTTTGCAAGCAAATTTTCTGCATTTGGTGAACACAATTCTTCAATTTGCGTACAAACGATATGTATTGTTTCTATTTGTTACACCTAAAAATAACACGTTACATGCAACAAATAAAAAAGAATATACCTAAAAATATTATATTAAGATATATCCTTTTTATTACTATTAATTAAATTTTGATGTTAAATTCAATACTCTTTCTTTCAATATAGATTCATCTTGATTTTTGCTTAGTGAATTATCTATAATGTCTGCAAGTTCAATCATTTCAGCTTCTTTCATTCCTTTTGTTGTAACCGCAGGAGTACCAATTCTTAAACCGCTTGTAACAAATGGACTTTGAGGATCAAATGGAATAGTATTTTTGTTGGTAGTAATGTGGATTTCATCAAGCATTTTTTCAGCTTCTTTTCCAGTTAAACCTTTGTTTCTTACATCAACAAGCATTA
>JBASLQ010000426.1:0-6093 GCA_049656425.1 Sedimentibacter sp. | reverse complement strand
AATAGCAGCTATTGTATCACTGTTCATTTTACCACCGTATCTTTCTGTTCTTCGTTAACATACTTATTTTACATTAATTTTGCATAAATGTACATAACTATTTCAGCGACTTTTCTTGATTATACCAGTTCTGTATTATTAAGTTAACCACAATATAATAAAATATAACCCGGTTATCCGGGTTATAAAAAATAATATATTAATAAACATTAAAATGTATCTTTATGGGATAACAAATAAGATTATTTTAAATCTATAACAACTTTTCTATAAGGTTCATCGCCTTCAGAATATGTTATGATGTCAGCTTCATCCTGCAAACTCGAATGTATTATTCTTCTTTCATAAGGATTCATTGGCTCAAGTCTCACTTTATGCTTGTAGTATCTGCACTTGTCTGCCATTTTATTGGCAAGTCTCTTTAAAGTTTCTTCTCGTTTTGCTCTATAGTCTTCTACGTTGAATATTACTCTTACATAAGTCTCTCTGCCTTTATTTACAATCAAATTTAAAAGAAATTGAATTTCATCTAAATTTTTTCCTCTTTTTCCTATAATTATACCTTTGTCGTCTTCTCCAATTTTAACTATATCAACTTTTAAAATATTGTCGGAAAAATCTACTTCATAATCAGCTTCTATATCCATTTTCTTAAGCAAAATATCAAAAAATTTCTTTGTTCTTTCTTCCGGACCATTGGTAACTATAACTTTTACTTTTGCATCCTTGCTTCCAATCAAACCAAAAAAACCTTTTGACGGCTCATTAACAATTTCAATTTCCACTTCTTCTTTTTCAGCATGAAGTTCTTCTAAAGCCGCAATTATCGCTTCTTCAACAGTAGATCTTTCTATAGTTACATTTTTCATCTATTTTAATTCCTCCTTTGGATTTTTGGACGAATTCATAACAACATATTGTTGTATTAACTGAAATGCATTAGAAACTACCCAGTATAAACCTAATCCTGCCGGAAACTGTAATGACATTACAAATATCATAATTGGCATCATCATATTCATTGATTTTTGAGTTGCCATTGCTTGTTCATTTCCTGCCGGTTGACCAGCTGATGTCATTTTAGTTGTTAAATATGTTGTAAGTCCTGTTATTATAGCAAGTATAGGGATTGCAGCACCTAAAAATGGAAGAGACATTCCACCCATGGACAATCCGTTTACAGTATTGTTTCCAAAAACAAAATTTTCTGTAAATCCTAAATCATTAATCCATAAAAAAGATTTATTGATTGCGTCAAAAAATGTCTGATCTTGAAAAACATATTTAACTGGTTCTCGTATAACATAAAAGAATGATATAAGAATAGGGAATTGCAATAACATAGGCAAACATCCTGCAAATGGACTGTAGTTTGCTTCTTTGTACAATTCCATTTGTTTTCTTTGCAATGTCTGAGGATCTTTACCGTATTTTTCTTGAAGATCTTTTATTTGTGGATTTAATTCCTGCATTTTTTTCATAGACTTTGTCTGCTTCAATGTCAATGGCATTACTATCAACTTAAATATTATTGTTGACAAAATAATTGATATTGCATAAGCAGAGAGATATTTAGTATCCAAAACAGATACCATATCGTATAACAATTTAACAAGCATACCCATCGGTTTTGCTATAAAATCTAAATTCATTTCTTATCCTCCGTATTATTTCAAAGGATCATACCCTCCGGGATGGAAAGGATGACATCTTAGTATTCTGCGTATACCTAAATATGAGCCTTTTATAAAACCGTATTTTTGTAATGCTTCAACGAAATATTGCGAACACGTAGGGTAAAACCGACAATGTCTTACACCACTGCTTGAAGAAAATTTCTGATAGATGCGTATAATAAAAATCAATACTTTACTTATTTGAATCACCCTTATATAAGTTTTTTCTTTTAATTAATTTATTATATGATTTTTCCAGACTTTTGTAATCTGATTCTGTCGCATTAACTCTGGCCATGAAAATAAGATCATAGCCTTCTTTTATATTATACTCATTTAATCTTACTATTTCCTTGAGTCTTCTTCTAATTATATTTCTTGAAACTGCTTTTTTTATTTTTTTTGCAGCAGTAAACCCAAATCTGTTATATCCATAATTGTTTTTTTTTATAAATAAAACAAGATTATAGTCAGAAATTGAATTCTTGCAATTATAAACAGACTTATACTCTTTATTGTTCTTTATTATTATCATTTTATTTCCTTACATTGCAAAATGGAATAAAAGGCCACATACGCGGCCTTATGCTGACAATTTTTTTCTTCCCTTTGCCCTTCTTCTTTTCAAAACATTTTTTCCGGATTTTGTGCTCATTCTTTTAATAAATCCATGTTCGCTGCTTCTTTGTCTTCTTTTTGGTTGATAAGTTCTTTTCATTAGAAACACCTCCTTGTACAACAGATATCTATATAAATATCTTAATTTTTCATATTTTTAAATTATAATATATAAAAATATTATAGCTATTGTAATATACTACATTTTTAAAAATATTGCAATTATTTTTTAAAATAATTAAAATTAAATTGAATTTGTGGATAAAAAATGATAGTATGGTATGTATCTGTGGATAACTTTTTAAAGTAGCGTTATTTATGGACAACTTGTTCACAGATTATAAAAAATATTGATTATTCAATTTTATCAATTGTTGACATTTTTTATAAACAATTGTGTGTATCATAAATTTTAACATAAATTTTGAATTATTATCAACAAAATGTTAATTTTTTTATCAACAGCTGGAGGAATAATATGAACTTTGAAGAACTTTGGAACGAAGTCCTGGAAATAGTTAAGGAAGATACAAATCAAGTAAGTTTTAACACTTGGTTTAAACCACTTAAAATAGTTGCTTATAAAAATAACACCATCTATTTAGAAACAGCAGATGAATTTTTAAAAAATACTTTAAAAAAGAGGCATTACAACTTTCTTAAAAATGCATTTACTTATGTACTAAAGAAAGAAACTGAATTAATATTTACAGTTTCCGGTGAAAATATAGACAAGGAAGATTTAAAAAAGAATTTTTCTAACGGATCATCTGAAGAAACTGATGCAATTAATACTGACAGAAAATTAAATCCAAAATACAGATTTGACAACTTTGTTATAGGAAACAGCAATAGATTTGCCCATGCTGCCTCCCTTGCTGTAGCGGAAGCGCCTTCAACTGCTTACAACCCGTTATTTTTATATGGAGGCGTAGGTCTTGGAAAAACACATTTAATGCATGCCATTGGGCATTACGTTCTTGACAACAACCCTGATGCATATGTGTTGTATGTAACTTCTGAAAAATTCACAAATGATTTGATAAATTCTATTAAAGACGGAAAAAACGAAGAATTCAGAAACACTTACAGAAAAGCAGATGTGCTTTTAGTAGATGATATTCAGTTCATTGCGGGAAAAGAAAGCACACAGGAAGAATTTTTCCATACTTTTAATGCTCTTCATGAAGCAAATAAGCAGATTATTGTTTCAAGCGATAATCCTCCAAGCGAAATTCCAACGTTGGAAGACAGGCTGCGTTCTCGTTTTGAATGGGGTCTCATAGCAGACATACAACCGCCTGATTATGAAACTCGTATTGCAATATTAAGAAAAAAAGCAGAAGCTGAAAATTACAATGTACCTGATGAAGTAATAACATATATAGCTCAACATATCCAATCAAATATAAGAAAACTTGAAGGTGCTCTCATTCGTATATATGCTTATGTTTCTCTTACTAATAAAAAAGAAGTTACTCTTGAACTGGCGCAAGAAGCATTAAAACATTTGATATCAAATAATAAAAAAATTACTATTACAGATATAAAGGAAGTAGTAGCTAATTATTACAATCTTTCCATTGAAGATCTTATTTCAAAAAAGAAAACTAAAAACATTGCATATCCAAGACAAATTTCAATGTACATTGCCAGAAAGCTTACTGATTATTCTCTTCCTAAATTAGGAGAAGAATTTGGGGGCAGGGATCATTCAACAGTTCTTCATGCTTGCAACAAAATTGAAGATGATATGGAAAACAGTCAGGAAGTTAAGAAAAATGTTGAAGATTTAATATCAATGCTAAACAATTAGAAAATAATGTTAACAAACTGTTTATGGCTGTTTACAAAAAAATATTTAGTATTGTTATTTTAAGAAAAAAAATAATTCATCCACAGGTATAATTTTTTTAATCATTTAAAATTCAGTGCTATTTATAGTTTTCAACAAATTAACAAGGCCTACTAATATTACTAATAATTATTTTATATATTTCTACAAGCATTTTTCAGTTTTAGTTGTGAACAATATACTTTAAAAGGAGCAAAGATGAAAATACAAATAAATCAAAATGAATTAAATAAAAGCATTAATATTGTACAAAAAGCTGTTTCTTCCAAAACACCTCTTCCTATTTTATCCGGCATTCTCATAGAAGCCAAAGACAACATGCTTATAATGACTGCAACAGATTTAGATTTTGGAATAAAAACATATTCTCCATGTCATATTGAAGAAGAAGGTTCAATAGTTGTTCAATCAAGATTAATTGGAGATTTTGTAAGAAAACTTCCTTCTAATTGCTTTGTGCATATTGAAACAATGAAAAATAACAAAATAGAAATTAAATGCTTAAATTCAGAAATAAACATACTAGGAAATTCTGCAGCTGAATATCCGGATAACACTTTTGACAATAAAGGAAATTCATTCAGCATCAAATCAGAATCTTTAAAAAATTTAATTAAATATACTTATTTTGCAGCTGCACAAGAAAATATAAAACCAATTTTTACAGGCTGTTTAATAGAAATAAAAAATAATTTATGTACTTTTGTAGCTTTGGATGGATACAGAATGGCATTAAAAAAAGAAAAAATTGAATTTGATGGAGAAGTATCGGTAGTAGTTCCATCAAAAACATTACTTGAAATATTGAGAATATTGGAGGAAAATAAAGGAAATACTGAAATAGTAGTATCAGACAGCCATATTTCATTTAAAATAGAAAGTACAATTATAATATCAAATTTACTTGACGGAAAATTCATTGATTATGAAGGAATAATAAAAGATAATTATGTTACAGTTGTAAAGGCTGAAACAACAGGCATAAGGGAAAGTGTTGAAAGAGCTTCTTTACTGGCTAAGGATGATAAAAACAATTTAATTATTTTAGATATAAATGATGCTAATATGCAAATTAATTCTGCTTCTGAGTATGGAAATGTTGAAGAGAACATACCTGTAGAAAAAACAGGAGAAGATATTAAAATTGGATTTAATTCAAAATATTTGCTGGATTTTTTAAAATTAATTGAAGATGATAAAATTACGATAAATTTAATTGGTAAAAACAGTCCTTGCTTTATAACAGAAGGAAAAAAGGATGATTACATATACATGGTTTTACCTGTAAGAATAAGTTAGCAGGGAACGACACTGTATCGTTACGATTTATAAAATGAGGGGTATAAATGGAAAAAATATGTATTGAAACAGAATTTATAAAACTTGATCAATTGTTAAAGTTCTCCAGTGCTGTAGATGGCGGAGGAATGGCAAAAAATGTTATTCAAGATGGTCTTGTAAAAGTTAACGGCGAAGTTGCTTTACAAAGAGGAAAAAAACTTAGAGACGGAGATATTGTTGAATTCAACAATGAGAAGTATATCATTTCAAAAGAGGAAAAATGATAGTAAATAAATTAAAAATAAAAAACTACAGAAATTTTAAAGAAGAAATAATTGTTTTAAACGATTCCTTGAATATTTTTATAGGTGATAACGGACAAGGAAAAACGAATCTCATGGAATCTATTTATCTTTCTTCCATAGGCAGAACTTTTAGATTAAACAGTGAAAATGAGCTGATTAATTTTAAAGAAAATAAAAGTAATGTAGAAATTTCTATGGTTAAAAATAATTATAATATAAAAATAGAACTGCTTTTGGAAAAAGGTAAAAAAAAGCAAGTATTGGTAAATGGAGTAAAATTAGATAAAACTTCAGAAATGATAGGCATTTTGAATAATGTTATTTTTACTCCTGATGATATGAAAATTATTAAAGGAAG
>JBASLQ010000425.1:0-3157 GCA_049656425.1 Sedimentibacter sp. | reverse complement strand
ATGTTGCATTTAAGCCAGATGACGACATGATACCGCCAATGGCGTCTTTTGGAGAAGGCTACAGATATCATGTAACCGGACTTACACATGATGAAACCGGCTTTCCTACAAACAACAACGAAATTTCCGGAAAACTTGTGCAGCGTATTGTTGATAAAGTTGAAAAAAATATAGATGATATAACTTATTACGAAGAATACAGATTGGAAGATGCTGAAATAGTTATTGTTGCATTTGGAGGAGTTTCAAGAGCAGCAAAAAGCGCCATAGATGAAATGCGTGATAAAAATATTAAAATTGGCATGTTCAGACCTATTACCATATGGCCATTCCTTGAAAAACAAATAAATGATGTTGCAGAAAAAGCAAAAGAGATTTATGTTGCTGAAATGAATATGGGACAGTACTTTTTGGAAGTGGACAGAGTTGCAGGTAAAAAATGTCCTGTAAAAAAAATCAATAAAATTACCGGTGAATTAATTACTCCTCAAGAAATTATTGATGCTATTATGGGAGGAAGATAAAATGAATTGCAGTGAAATAACACAAAAATATTACAGAGTAGACAGATTGCCTCACATATGGTGTCCGGGCTGTGGCCACGGAACATTGATGAATACAGTTGTAAGAGCAATTGATAAACTTGGACTAAACAAAGACGAAGTTGTCATTGTATCAGGAATAGGTTGTTCTTCAAGAGCACCCGGTTATTTGGATTTCAATACTCTTCATACAACTCACGGAAGGGCATTGGCATTTGCTACAGGAATTAAGCATGCTAATCCTAAACTTCATGTAATAGTAATAATGGGTGACGGTGACAGTTCTGCCATAGGCGGAAATCATCTCATTCATGCAGCAAGAAGAAATATTGATATAACTACTATAGTTTTCAATAATAATATATATGGAATGACTGGAGGTCAATATTCTCCAACAACACCTTATGGTGATTTTGCAACGACAGCACCATTTGGAAATATTGACGAACCTTTTGATCTTTGCAGCCTGGCACAAGGGGCAGGTGCAACTTATGTTGGAAGGGCAACTGCATATCATGCTTTACTGATGCAAAAGCTTATAGAAAAAGGATTACAAAACAAAGGATTCTCATTTATTGAAGGCTTAAGTTTATGCCCAACATATTACGGCAGGAAAAATAAAAAAGGCAATGCAGTTAAAATGCATACATTCCTAAAAGATAACTGCGTAGATGTGAAGGTTTTGGAGACAAATCCCGAAAAAGCCGAAAATAAAATTTTAATCGGCGAATTTTATAATAAACCTAAACCCGAATATACAGAAAGCTATCAAGTAATTATTGATAAGTTCAAAAATAATTGAGGAGATTGATATGTTCGATAAAATTGAAATGAGACTAAGCGGCTCTGGTGGTCAGGGTGTAATCCTTGCAGCCATAATATTGGCAGATGCTGCAATAGAACAAGGAATAAATGCAATTCAAACTCAATCCTATGGTCCTGAAGCAAGAGGAGGATCAAGCAAAGCTGAAGTTATTATAAGCAAACAGGAAATTAAATTTCCAAAAGTAACAAATGCTAATATATTATTAGCATTAACACAAAATGCATATGACAAATACATTGCAACTTTGAGTAAAAATGGTATACTAGTAGTTGATGAAAGTGTTAATGTCAATGTGGATGTGCCTTACACAATTTATAAACTTCCAATAATAGATACTGCACAAAACAAATTAGGAACTCATATGGTTTCAAATATAGTTTCTGTAGGAGTATTGTATGCCCTTATTGGAGAAGATGTTATAAGTAAGGATGTGATGCTTAGATCCATAACTGACAGGGTACCACCTGTTACGGTTGATAAAAACATAAGCGCATTTGAAGAAGGAATAAAACTAATTCGAGGATGATATGAAAAATAACAATGATTTAATTAGTCTTATAAAAAGCAATTATTCTAAATTTAGCAAAGGTCAAAAACAAATTGCACAATTTATAATAGATCACTATGACAAAGCTGCTTTTATGACTGCAGCAAAAATAGGAGAAACTGTAGATGTAAGTGAATCAACAGTAGTGCGTTTCGCAAGCTCCTTAGGTTATTCAGGTTTTCCTGAGCTGCAGAAAGCACTTCAGGTTTTGATTAAAAATAAACTTACCACAGTACAAAGAATTGGTCTGGATGATGATATTGTTAATGACAAAGACAAACTTCACAAAAAGATAATAAAAAATGAAATGAACAATATGCGCAATTTGTTTGAAAACATTGATACAGAGGCTCTTGATAAAGCAACTGAACTCATAATGAACGCAGATAAAGTATACATACTGGGACTTAGAACATCTTCCACTTTAGCTAATTATTTAGGATTTTATTTGGATGTTATACTTGATAATGTAAAAGTTTTAAACAACAGCGGTGTTAATTCGCTTTACGAAGAAATTATCAGATTAAAAGAAACGGATGTTTTAATAGTTATAAGTTATCCAAGATATTCAAAAATTACAATTGAAGCTACAAAATTTATAAAAGAGCGCAACGCAAAAATAGTCGCTATCACAGATACAGAAGCATCACCTGTTTACAGCCTTGCAGATGTGTCTCTTTTAGCAAAAAGCAACATGGTATCCTTTATAGATTCCTTGGTTGTACCTCTTGCCATGATTAATAATTTAATTATTAATATAAGCCTTCAGGAAAAAGATGATATAGTTGAATATTATAACAAACTTGAACAGCTTTGGGATAATCACAGCATATATCAAAATGATTAAATATTTATAAAAATAATTGTAAAGGACATATCAATGTCCTTTATTTGTGTATAATATAGCTTAAAAAATTTTGTTGTTATATTTCTAAATTTGTAATATAATAATAAAGTGTTTAAATATACTGGAAAGGAAAAAATAATGATAATCGCAATAGACGGACCATCAGGAGCTGGAAAAAGCACTGTTGCAAAGCTATTAAGCAGGGAACTTGGTTTTGAATATATTGATACGGGGGCAATGTACCGGGCGCTTGCATATAAAGCATATGTTAACAATATAGAAATTGAAGAAGATAAAATTGACGAAATGCTTAAGACGACAACAGTTGACTATTCTGACAACAAAATATATTTAGATAATAAAAATGTTGAAAGTTTAATAAGAAGTGAAGTTAT
>JBASLQ010000424.1:0-3189 GCA_049656425.1 Sedimentibacter sp. | reverse complement strand
GTTACCTTTCATTCTAACTTTCATTAAACGATCATAGTATTCAACCCTATTTATTTTAAAAAAATAAGATATATATAAGGTTTCTTGACTTAGAATTTGTTTTTCTATAAGGAAAAGCGTAATAAGCAGTCTTCAAATTCTCCCATTACCATCTAAAAAAGGATGAATGGTCTCAAATTGATAATGAGCCAATCCAACTTTTATTAAAGGAGCCATATCATCTTCATTATTGAGGAATTTTTCAAGTTCTGACATAGCTTCTTTCATATCTTCTACATTCGGCGGAACATACCTGGCATCATTCAATGTACTTCCTTGAGGTCCTATCCAATTTTGGCTGTTTCTAAATTCCCCCGGATTTTTTTCTCCTCCTCTTACATCAAGCATTAATACTTCATGTGTTTCCTTCAATAGACGATTACATATAGGTAAATCATTCAACCGTTTTTTAGCATATTGGGAAGCTTTAATATAATTAATAACATCTGCGACATTTTTTTAGCTCAAAATCTAAATGTATAATTTTACCAATTGATTTTCCGCTAGATTTGCTGAAAACACTAATTTAATTTTCACATTTTTAAAATTTATTTTTTTTATTTGATTTTTATCACATCCTATGGTAAAATTTTTATATTAGAGATTTCGTATTTGTATACGAGATGTGAGTATACCATAAACACTTTCGCTTGATGTATCAAGACGAAGCAGGGTTTGGACGAATTAATAAGCCTAAGGCTTGTTGGTGTGGTATATGTCTCCTTGAAATTCCATCCTCATCAATATTCATACTGTGACGACGATTTAGTTCAATTGGATTCCCAATACACCTTTTACATTGCTAACTATTCCACCAACTAAATCACCGATTTTATCTTCAATCCAACCAATCATAGAAGCTATACCATTCCATAGCCCAATAACAATATTCTTGCCGATATCAACTATTGACACTGTAGCTTTTCCAATTCCAGAGATTATTGCAGTAACTATTTGTGGCAAGCTTGAAATCAGTTATATCAATTTTCATATTGACTTTCATCGTAAAAAAATTAGCTTCAATTGTAGCTCTGAAGTCTTCATATTCGCTAATATCATGAATACCTTTAATGTTTTTTTATATAAATGTTACATTATCGCCAATATCAATCGACAAGATTTCATTTATAATCTTAGATTCTATTTTTTTATAGCTCTAACTTTCCTACTATTCAACTGATTGAATTTTACAACATTAATATTCCTCTCTCATCATAAACGCTACCGCTATTTCCTTGATTTCTAATTGCTCTATCTAATGCCATAATCATGGCCACAACACCGTCTATTTTCTCTGAAGATTTCTCTTTATCTACCTTAATATTTACAGCTGGATCTGTTCTTACAGCAATATTGTCTGCCATCCACCTAAGTACTGGGTTGCTGTCTATCACATGCAGCTACATACACTTCAGCATTAGATTCACCAACGGCACATAGCATATATAGGGCAATGGCTGCCCCGATTTCCGACTTACCACTCTTCTTTGGTATTTCTACATAGGCCGTTCTGTATTGTCTTGTTCCATCTTCTCTTAAGTTACCAAATAGTTGTTTGATTAAATCAATTTCCCAAGGTAGAAGGATGATGTGTTGTCCTTTCCATTTGCCTTTTGTCAGTTTTAGCTGTTGAATAAAATTAATAGCATGGTTTGCATGGGCTTCACTATACGGCAAATTAATCTCCTCCTTCTTTTAATCTAAATCCATAAAATTTTCTGCATCAGGAACCCCAGATAATAATTCCTCCATTGCATCTCCTTCTATAGCCTACGCCATTCCTTCTTTGCATCAGGAAGTAACCATGATGGACATTTAGGTGCTATTTTCTTTGGTTTTGGTTCATTTTTATTTAATGGTCTTTTGCCCGGATTACCTTCAAGCTCTTTTATAGCTGTTGGTTTTGGCGGTCTACCTCTTCCTGCCACTTTTTTCACCTCCTGTTTTGCAGCATAAAAAAGGAACCCTCAATTTTTGAAAGTTCCCTAATTAAAGTTACATATATCTTTTTAAACGTTATTACATATTCTTATCATGGTTACGAATATATGTTGTATTTCGTCCCGCACCTAATTTTATAATATAATCCTCTTTTAATAAATCAGATAGCGTCTTTTCTATAGTCGTTATACTTATATCTGGACATAGTGTAGCTATTTCTGACTTTGCTATCTCTCCTACCTTGTTAGAAAAGATTTCTCTTATTCTCCCTGCCTTTGTTAGATTTTTATTTCGGACAGATTCGACTCTGCTAGTAAATTCCTTGTATGCATTAAGAATAACTCCTAGATAATATCTTACAAAAGGTGCATAGTTATTTTTTCCTTCAAGCCATCCAAATGAACTTTGTTTAAGAGTATCGTAATAAGACTCCTTTGTTTTCTCAACAATCATCTCAATACTGATATATTTACCAACAATATACCCCTCTCGATACAATAACAGAAGTGTTAATAATCTACTCATTCGACCATTGCCATCGTTAAATGGATGTATACTAAGAAAATCTAAAACAAATTTTGAAATAAGAAGTAAAGAATCTATTTCACTACGATCTATTGCGGATAAAAATTCATTACAAAGTGCTTCCATAGCCTCTGCTGTTGCATAAGCTGGCAAAGGTTGAAATCGTACGCTCCTATTTCCTTCACTATCTACTTCTTCAATAACATTATCTGTATTTTTCCATCGGCCCCCAATAGACGTAGGGTTATAACTATAGAGATCCCTATGCAACTGTAATATTACATTAGGTCTTGGAGTAATATAGTCATAATTTTCATGTATTGTACTTAACACCTCACGATATCCTGCAATCTCTTGTTCATTACGATTATGGGGTTCTGCTTTTTGTAGAACTAATTCATTTAAACGAGCATCCGAAGTATAAATACCTTCGATTCTATTAGATGCCCCAGTACTTTGTATCCTAGCAACTTCAAGCATTGCATTCAAAACATCTGGCTGTGCTTCAATGAATAACTCTTGCTTTCCTTTATATTCATGAATCTTAGAAATAAGGTTCATAATTTCTGGCGTAAAGAGTTCACTATCTACTTTTCTATAATTAAATTCTCTCATATAATCTCCTGCCTCATATAATATTATCTGCATAAATAATACCACTATTATATGCAGAAATCAATAATT
>JBASLQ010000423.1:0-5474 GCA_049656425.1 Sedimentibacter sp. | reverse complement strand
ATCTAGCGCCGATACATTAAGAATGTACATCATCTTGACATTGACCTTAAATCATGTATAAATCATAAATTTGTTTTGATTTGTTACATGATTTTTAGGTCAACTATTACAAGAATTAAACCCATTGTCATTTCATCTTATTCTTTACAATATTGCCACTGTCATAATTATTGACAAACATTGATATATTATATAATATATTGGTATAAAAAAATATGAGATAAATTTAATGATATTTTTAAATAATTTAGATTTTAATAATAGATTAATAGAGGTGAGTTATGAGAGAATTATCTGAAACAGAATATTTTGAAAACATTTGGAATAAATACAGTATCCAGCTTAAGAATTATATAAAAAAAAGAGTACGAAATAATCAAGATGTTGATGATATACTGCAAAATGTATTTTGTAAAATCAGTGTCAGCATTTATAGTTTAAAAGATGCCGACAAATTCCAATCATGGATTTACGCAATAGCAAGAAATTCTATTATTGATTTTTATAGAACGCAAAGATATGAATATATGTATGATTTACCTGATGATATTATAGATGAAACAGAAGACAAATCCAATGAAAACGAAGAAATTGCTCAATGTGTAAAATCAATGATTACAGATTTGCCGGAAAAATACAAAGATGCAATTATTTTAACTGGATTTCAAAATTTTACTCAAAAAGAACTGAGTATACGAGCCGGATTGTCAGAATCTGGTGCTAAATCACGTGTTCAAAGGGCAAGAGCAAAGTTGAAAGACACACTTTTAAACTGCTGCCAGCTTGAATTCGACCATTTTGGAAATATTATCAGTTATAATCACAAAAGTAGCACCTGCAAATATTGTTAAAAATATTAACATTTAATTTGCATCCTTTTTATTTTTACCGCGTCTTTATTATTGTAAAGTCAATAATAATAAATAAAAGGAGTGATTTAAATGTTAGAAAATAAAAATAGCGCACCTTGTTGCTCTGGCGGCACAGGCTGCTGCGGTACTGAAAATTATGATACAGAAGTTACCAAAAAATGTATTGAAATTGATTTTTTATATCTTGATGTTACCGTTTGTGAGCGTTGCCAAGGAACAGATGAAAGACTCGATGAGGCTCTTTCTGAAACATCGAAGGTTCTTGAAGCAACCGGTATAGAAGTAATAGTAAATAAAATCAATGTAGTTAATGAAGAACTTGCCGTAAAATATAAATTTGTAACGTCACCTACTATTCGCATCAATGGTAATGATATTCAAATGAATTTTAAAGAAAGTTTATGTGAATCATGTGGAGATTTATGTGGAGATGATGTAGACTGCCGTGTTTGGGTATATCAAGGAAAAGAATACACAACGCCACCAAAAGCAATGATAATTGAAGCTATTTTAAAAGAAGTTTATGGCAATAACATAAAACAGGAAGAACTTAATTACACACTGCCGGATAATCTGAAAAAGTACTATGAATTAATGAAAAATAAGGAAAATTAATTCATAGCACCACTTATCCTTTAACATTAATTTTGTATATATCAGCTTTTGTTTGTGGAAACCAGTGTGTCGTTTTATTTGCAATATATACAAAAAATAGCATTGTCGGAACTTCAGTTAAAACTCCTACAGTTGTAGCAAGTGCAGCTGGAGATTCCATGCCAAACAATGCTATTGCAACTGCAACAGAAAGTTCAAAGAAATTTGATGCCCCTATCATTCCTGCCGGTGCTGCTACTTTGTGAGGTAATTTAAGCCACTTGCTTGCAAAATATGCGATAAAGAATATTAAAAATGTCTGTATAGTATGTATATGCAGAGTCACCTTTAGTTAAGGTGCTCCATACAAATACCATTGCATACATCGTAAATGGTTTAATAAGCCAGTTTGTAATCCATGTTACATATAAGCCTTTAGAGTTTTTGCTTACATTCTTAATGCTTTGAAAATCTACTTTCATCATCATTGGATATATCATTATCCAAATTAGTATAGCTTTTGAGTTGTAATTTTATTAGCAAGTTCCTTAATCTTCTTTTCAATTTCTGCAATTATAATTTCAAATTCTTCATCGCTTTTTCCTGTAGGGTCATCTAATCCCCAATCTTCTTCATATTTGCTGTCAACAAACGGGCATATTACATTACATCCCATTTTTATTGTTATATCAATTTCTGGAAGTTCGGTTATTAATTTTAAATATTGAGTTTGTCCCATATCAATATTGTAAATCTTTTTCATCATTCTCACTGCATCTTGATTAATCTGTGGTTTAGTTTCTGTTCCTGCAGAAAAACTATCAAAAACGTCACTAGCAAAATGCTTTCCAAGAGCTTCTGCTATCTGGCTTCTGCATGAATTATGCACACAGATAAATGCTACTTTTGGTTTATTATTATTCATTGCTTTTCTCCTTTGTTTTTTTTGATATATCATACCAATCTCTTATATTGTCAGCTTTATCTTCATACTCACTTATAAGCAATTCAACTTTTGCTCTAATGTCATCTCTAATTTTACGTACTTCTTCTAACTTTTCCTCATATGTTCCTTCAAGTTCTGCAGGATCCTCTATATTCCAATCAAAAACTCTTTGTGTTTGAGGAAAGATGGGACATCTTTGTCCATTTATTTGATCACATACTTTTATTACCATGTAATAAAGTCTTCCTTCTTGAAAATAATTTAAAACAGAGTTAGAAGAGCTTTGAGAAATATCATACCCGATTTCGTTCATTGCTTTAATAGCTAAAGGATTCAGAGCAGCAGGTTCTAGTCCAGCACTTTCAGCAATAAACTTACCATTACCCAATCGATTTAAAAATGCTTCTGCCATTTGGCTTCTTGCAGAATTATGAACACAAACAAATAATACTTTTATCATTACTATCATTCCTCTCTCTTTTTTTTATACACAATAGTTTTAATCCTTAATCATCAAATTTATATCTTTCCCTGTTCTCAATACTTGTGCAAAATTATCAAGAAGTTCAGAGCTTTCAATTTCTTTTGCTACTTTCTCAACATCATATGGAATTCTTACAAATTGAATATTAATATTCTCTCCAATTTCCATAATGCAATAGCATGATCTATTATCACCATCTTTTGGTCTGCCTACACTGCCTGCATTGATGAATATTTTATTATTTACCTTTTTATTATATGGATAATGAGTATGTCCAAAAACAATAATATCTTCATCCAAATTATCAGCTATTTCCTCTTGCTTTTCGATGTCATTTTCATATATATAATCATTGATAGAATAAGGAGCAGCATGAGTTAACAATAACTTTTGTCCATTGATTTCTAATGAAATTTGCTCTTCTAAATTTCTTAAAAATTCCTTATTTCCATCAGATGTATGTCGTCCTGTCCAGCTTAGAGAATTTTGCGTTTTTATTTTATCATTTGGAGAATCAATATTGCACCCACAATCTGGTAAATAAAATCCTACAGCCTCATCATAATTTCCAAGGACAGATTGAATCTTATATCTTTTTATTATATCTATTACCTCATCTGGTCTAGGTCCATATCCTACTAAATCACCAAGGCAATAGGTATTTCCCATGCTGATTTGTTTATCAGTTATATCTTTTATTATGCTTTCTAAAGCTTCTGCATTACCGTGTATATCCGATATAAAAGCAATTTTTGTTAACATAATGTCTCACTCCTAACTTAAAAAACATTTTTATAGTAAATCTAGATATTTTTTATTAATTAATACTTCATACAATTATATTTTTCTTCTGATGTGTCTTTTATTATATCCTTTGCAATAGACAAAATGGACTTAATTTTTTCATCCTTAATTTTATAATAGATATACTTGCCATCTTGCTTTGCATCAACAAGATCGCTCTCTCTTAAACATTTCAGATGATTAGATATTTTTGACTGACTAAAACCAGTATAATCTGTAATTTCAGTTACGGTTTTTTCTCCATCCATAAGGCTTTCAAAAATACATAGTCTGCTATAATCCGCAAAACCTTTAAAAAATTTACTTATGAGTTTAAGTCTAGTAATATTCTCATTATTTATTTGCTCTTCCAATTAATTTCACTCCCTTAGAAATATCATGCTATACATATTAATTTATCAGCATATTATGTTATATTCTACCCTATAAATTATATAATTTCAACAACTATTAGATTTTACAATATATACACATTTTTCACACAATACTCAGGTTAACCTATCATTATTTTATCCAAACCTGCCTGTAATATAACCTTCTGTTCTTTTATCCTTTGGTTCTAAAAATATATTAAATGTATCTTGAAACTCAATTAATTCACCATTCAACAAAAATCCGGTATTATCAGATATTCTCGTTGCTTGCCCCATTGAATGTGTTACAATCACAACTGTATAATCTTTTTTTAATTCATTTAAAAGTTCTTCTATTTTCATTGTTGCAATAGGGTCTAGTGCTGATGTAGGTTCATCCAGTAAAATTACCTCCGGCTGCATTGCTAAGCACCTTGCAATACACATTCTCTGCTGTTGACCACCGGATAATACAAACGCAGATGCGTTAAGTTTATCTTTCACTTCCTTCCATAATGCAGCTTTAATTAAACTTTGCTCAACAATTTCATCTAATTGAGATTTGTTTAGTTTTTCATGTCTTTTAGGACCATAAATTACATTTTCATAAATTGATTTTGGAAATGGATTAGGTTTTTGAAATACCATGCCTACTTTTTTCCTTAATTCAGCAATATCAATATCATCATCTAGAATGTTCTGTCCATCAAATATAATTTTACCTTCAGCTTTAGTTCCATCAATTAAGTCATTCATTCTATTCAATGTTCTTATAAAAGTAGATTTACCACATCCGGACGGACCAATAAGTGATGTAATCTTCTTTTCTTCTATATTCATGTTTATGTTACTTAATGCTTTAACACTTCCATAGTGAAAATTCAAGTTCTCTACTTTCATCTTCGTCTTCATAATATTCTCCATAATTAATCCATTCTGTTTTGATATTTATTTCTTAAAATAATAGCTACAGCATTAGCCGTTAATAATAACACCATTAATACAATAATTCCAGCTGCTGCAATATTCTGGAATTCAGCTTGCGGTCTTGATGTCCAGTTATAGATTTGAATTGGCAATACAGTAAATGAGTCCATAGGTCCTTCTGGTAAAAAACCAATATATCCTGCAGCACCTACCATAATAAGCGGTGCTGCTTCACCCATAGCTCTAGAAAAGGCTAAAATTATTCCTGTCAGTATACCAGGTAAAGAATAAGGCAGAAGAACACCTGTTATTGTTTGCCATTTTGTCATTCCAAGTGCATATGATCCTTCTTTTAAACTATTAGGTACGTTTTTTATTGCTTCTTGAGAGGAAATAATTATAGTCGGCAATATAAGCAATGCCATAGTTAATGCTCCTGATAATATACTCCTCTCAAACCCAAACATTCTAACAAATACCGCTAAACCTAACAT
>JBASLQ010000422.1:0-1655 GCA_049656425.1 Sedimentibacter sp. | reverse complement strand
TGTGTGTTTGGATCAACACCTTTTTCAAGTGCTGCAAGAGCAGTAATCATTTTGAATGTTGACCCCGGTTGAATTGCAGTAAGCATTGCTATATTGTAAAGAGGTTTTGGTGCCAATGGATTCTTAGAATCATTTAATAGGCTGCTCCAGTCTTCTGATGATATACCTGTAGAAAACATATTTAAATCATATGATGGAAAGTTTGCCATTGCTAATACTTCTCCGGTTTTAACATCCAATGCAACCAAAGCACCTGATTTTGCATTTTTATATTTTTCCACATATTTGAAGTTTCCCCACTCGCTTTCAAAAACGCCGCCTGTTTGTATTTGTTCAAGTCCTTTTTGTAAAGATTCTTCAGCTTTTTTTTGCAGTCTTAAATCTATTGTAAGATACAAATCATCACCAGGTACAGGAGCTTGGCTAGATACTGATTTTATAGTTTTTCCTACATTATTGACTTCAACAGTTTTCTTGCCCTTTTCTCCTCTTAAATAATCTTCAAATTTTTCTTCTAAACCTGTTTTTCCGATTATGTCATCCGGGCTATATCCCTTTTCCACAATATAATTCTGAACTTCATAATCTAACGCTATTTTGCCAAGATAACCAAGCGCATGAGCAGCAGAGTCATATTCGGGATAGAAGCGCAAAGGTTCAATTTCAACATTTATCCCATTTAGTTCATGAGATCTTTCAGATATCATAGCAACAGTTTTTTCTGAAATACTGTAGCATATATCAACAGGATGATATGATAAATAGCTTGTTTTGTTGTAACGTTCCCTTATAACCATCATATTTCTCATATCATAATCATTTATTTCAGGATTAATTTTTAATGTTTCACGGAGCATGTAAAATACTTCTTGTGCTGAATAATTTTCTACATCTTCTTCATTTTTTTCAAGTTTTACATTGTTGTTTATCCAGTTTCTTTTGTCTCTGATAGGAGTGTATTCCCAATTAGCTATAGATATATTTGGATTTTCATGTTTTAAAAGCTCAATTTGTGAATAATGTTTAACTTCATCATCTGTTATTAAATTGTACAATATATCAAAGTTTTTAAATGCAATTTCTTTTATAAAATCATATGCAATAGTATCTTCCTCTAAATGCTGCTGATTTAAATATTTGTTTTTCACTTCATCACCTGTATATTCAAATGAGCCAATTTCTCCTTTTTCAACAAATTCAACAGGCAAATCCGGATATATTACTTTTAATCTTTCAATAAGAATGGCACCTGGAATTGTTTTTTTCGAATTTGATTCATAAACTGATTGCAATAAATTATCAATTGAATATTTCATTGTTAAAAGAACAAAATCATCTTTTGCTTCAGAAGTTGTAGTGATTTCTTCATGATTAAGATTTAAGTTTCTTTTTATGTTTTTATATTCTTCATCTTGTACAAATGAAAATTCCACAAGTTCTATGTTTTCTAATAGTCCCTTTGATTGTATAAATTCATATGATAATTTTCTTATTTTTGAATTAGAAAATAAAGCATTAATATATTTGTTGTTTTTAACTAATATTTCAGCAATGACTTCATCGGGATTTGAATTTTCATTAAGCTCATTTTCTGTATTTTCAGTATTTTCTTCTTCAGTAGTTGTTTCTTCATTTGCTGTAACAGTAAAAACATA
>JBASLQ010000421.1:0-5530 GCA_049656425.1 Sedimentibacter sp. | reverse complement strand
GATTTTACTGTATTTTTAGGTAATCATGACCATCTATTTTATTATTTACATTAAAAAAGACATGACAATTAATTTTCTAAATCAAATAAAAAATAAGCAGCAAAAAAACATTGTATTATATAAAACCTTATGATATAATCCTAAAGGTAAATTGATAATATTGTGAAATAATATATAGATTGAGAAAGAGGTGAACAGGATGAAAAAAGGAATACATCCAGATTATAAAACTGTTACTGTTAAATGCGCATGTGGAAATACATTTGAAACTGGTTCAGTATTGGACGAAATCAAAGTTGAAATATGTTCAGAATGCCATCCATTCTTTACCGGTAAACAAAAGTTTATCGATAAAGGCGGCAGAGTTGACAGATTTAAGAAGAAATACAACATGGAATAATTTAACAAATGAGCTTTTTGGCAAATCTGGGACAAAATTTCAGATATGCTTTTTAGTTTTGTAAAAAAATCAGGAACACATCATCATCAAATGATTGTGTTCCTTTTATATTATTTAAATTATAATTGTATTAATAAAATGATCCAATAATTTCAGCAGGCTTGTTTACTAAGCTGTATATTTTTTCAATATTTTTTTCTTCAAGTGTTATTAAACAGCAACAGGAAGGTCCTCCTGATTTTTTTAAATTAACTGAAATATCATCATGAAATTTAAATTTCAACTCATTGTAATGATACAATTCTTCTAATTCAGCAGCAGTTCCTCTTGATCCTACCGGAACAATTTCTTTTATATAATCACAAAGATATAAAGTTTCATAATCATCAATATCTAAAATTTTATCAGGATTATTTATTACATCATTTCCAATAAACGGAAGACCAAGTAGCATGCAAATATCATTTTTAATTGTTTTTTTATACTTCAACTTGTTTTTGTCGCATATGCCTATGCAAGTTACACCCATTGATGTTTGAACAGTTTTTATATTTTCTTCAGTGCTTCCTGTTAAGTGAACATGTGTTGATTTAATTTTAGAGATTACTTCCTGAAAACCTTCAATAAGTTGTTTTCCTGTATCGTTCATTTCAACAGCCAAACCGTCAGCCAATATCATAGGTGTAAATCCCATGCTCATAAGTTCAGCAAGCACAACTTTCCCGGTCTGATAAGCAGTAAGCTGTGGTGAAGCTTTCACGACATCATGCTCTTTGTATCCTATTCCTCCGCAGGAATCGCATGCAATTCCCAAATATCTACTTTCATCAAAATTAATTACAGTTAAATCTCTTATTTGTTTTATCTCCACTTTAATCTCCTTGAGCAATAATACTAATTTTACCACAAATAGCAGCAATTTTCACAGACATAATAAATGTTAAAAAAAATTAATATTATAATTAGCTGTATTTTCATCATACTTTGGCGATAAGTTAAGCGAAAAACTGAAGGCTTCTGCTTATTTAAACAAAATAACAGGATTCATTTATATTGCCCTGGGATTAAACTTACTGAGGGCTAAGTTGGCAATATAGATAAGCGAATTAATGAAATTGAATGATTTTCTCATGAAGATCTACAGGAAAAGTGTTGGCTTATAGCTTACTTGGAAAAGAACAAAGTAAAGGAATTTACTCTTTGGAGCTGATAAAAATACAATATTGTTGTGCATTGTGTTTTTTTATGCTATAATTATTTAAAAATTACCGAAATAAGGTCAGGTGGTTAAGTTGTCGCATCAAGCAATATACAGAAAATTCCGCCCTAAAATATTTGATGATGTACTGGGGCAGGAAAATGTTACGAAGACATTAAAAAACCAAATATTGTCAGATAATATCGCCCATGCTTATTTATTCAGCGGTATAAGAGGTACAGGAAAAACATCAACTGCTAAAATATTTGCAAGAGCAGTAAATTGCCTAAATAATCATGACGGCAATCCATGCAACGAATGCGAAATATGCAAAAGCACATTGGATGAAACCAATATGGATGTTATAGAAATGGATGCAGCTTCAAACAATGGAGTTGAAGATATAAGAGAGCTAAGGGATAAAGTTAAATTTCTTCCCGGAAAAAGCAAATATAAAGTATATATAATCGATGAAGTTCACATGCTGTCAAAAGGTGCGTTCAATGCACTTTTGAAAACTCTTGAGGAACCACCGGAGCATTTGCTATTTATTCTTGCAACAACTGAACCTCAAAAAATACCCGCAACGATTTTATCAAGATGTCAAAGGTTTGATTTGAAAAGAATTAAATCTTCAGTCATCGTAGAAAATATGAAAAATATTTGTGATGAAATCAATATTAAATATGAGGAAAAAGCATTAAAACTTATAGCGGCAAATTCAGAAGGTGCAATGAGAGATGCGCTGAGCATATTAGACAGGTGTGTTTCTTTTAATGATGATTTAATTGATTATGAAACTGTAATAAATTTATTGGGAACAGTAAATTACCAGATCATAATGAAAGCAGCAAATGCAATAATGGAAAAAAGCATTGAGAAGACGATGGCTATAGTTGATGATATTTTAAATAGTGGAAAGGAAATCACATTTTTCCTTGATGAATTGATTATATGTTTTAGGAATATGCTGATTATAAAAACAACCAATTCAACAGATAACTTAATGAGAGTATCAGAAGATGAAGCAGAAGAACTTAAAAAAGCAAGCACTAAAGTTTCAATCGATGAAATTGTCAATATAATTGAAGAATTGTCAACAACTCAATTAGAATGCAAAAGGTCATTAAATCCGAGAGTTTTATTAGAAACTAAGCTAATAAAAATGATTCATTCAGTAAATCATATAAATATGGATGTTCTTATTAAAAGAATCGAAAACCTTGAAAATAATGTAAAAAGTGATAATACAACTGTAAAAAAACAATCAGCTTTAAATGAGGATACTTTTGCGGCAACAAAAAAAACAGATAATACAGAAATTGCAATAAATCAAAAAAAATCTGAACCGGTACAAGAAATAAAATCATTTGTAAATAAAAGTGATGAAGATATATTCAATGCCATAATTAAAGGGTGGCAGACAATTCTTAAAAAAGTAAGAAGCGAGAATGCCGGATTACAGGCTATTATCAGAGAATGCAAGCTTACAGAAGTTAATAATAAAAAAGCAGTATTTGAATTTGATCCAAAATTTACATTTCACATAAATGCTGCAAACCAACCTAAAAACAAGCTGAAATTCAAGGAAATTTTAAGCAACTTTTTAAATGAAGATTGTGAAGTTGAATATATTATAAAAAAAGAAGAAAAATCCAGTAAACCCAAGCAAACAATAGAAGATATATATGAAGATTTAAAAAATGAATTTGGTGAAGAAATAGTAGAATTTAAGCAGGAGGATTAAAATGAGTAAAGGTAGAAGAATGCCAATGGGAATGCCAGGTGCTGGCGCTGGCGCTGGCAATATGAACAACATGATGAAACAAGTTCAAAAAATGCAAAAACAAATGGAAGATATGCAAAAGGAACTTGAACAAAAGGAAGTAGAGGCAACTTCAGGCGGTGGAGCAGTTACGGTAAAAGTTACCGGTAAAAAAGCATTGCTGGAAGTTAAAATAGATCCAGATGTTGTAGATAAAGATGATGTTGAAATGCTTGAAGACATGATAGTAGCTGCTATCAATGAAGCTTTCAGAAAAGCTGATGAAATGATGGATAGTGAAATGAAAAAAGTTACTGGCGGAGTAAGTATTCCAGGGTTGTTATAATGGAACAATTTACACCACCGATTACAAAATTAATAGAAGAGTTTGCCAAGCTTCCCGGAATAGGAAGAAAATCAGCTCAACGTCTAGCTTTTCACGTATTGGACATGAAGGGCGGCGAAGTGGTGGAACTTGCAAAAGCAATAGTAAATGCTAAGAAGCTTACAAAACATTGCAAAACATGCGGCAATTTAACGGAAGGAGATGTTTGTAACATCTGCGGAAACTTAAAGAGAGATCATTCGACAATATGTGTTGTAGAAGATGTAAGGGATATAGCTGCAATGGAGCGTACCAAGGAGTATAAAGGACTTTACCACGTTCTCCATGGAACAATATCACCTCTAGATGGAATAGGTCCGGATGAAATTAACATTAAAAATTTAATTACCAGACTCAATACAGATATAATAGAAGTAATTTTAGCTACAAATCCAACCATTGATGGCGAAGCTACAGCAGTATATATTTCACGTCTCATAAAACCCATGGGAATTAAGACTACACGTATAGCCCACGGTATTCCAGTTGGCGGAGATATTGAATATGCCGATGAAGTAACTTTAATGAGGGCAATGGAAGGCAGAAGAGAAATGTAGTTTTAAAATTTTTATTGTAAAGCTTTAATATAGTTCTTCCAAGAATAAATAAAGTACTTCCATTATAAGGAGAGATTGCGAATTACCTCGTAAATTTCTCCTTTTTTCCATCCGTTTTGAAGGCGTTACTCTGTAATTTTTCACAAGTTTGTTCATAGAATGGAGAAGAAGATTCTTCGCTGCGAAATGAAACCCGTCGGCAATTTCTCTCTCTTTTTTTCAATATCAAAGGCGAGAAGCAGTTGTAAGTAGTCCGTCTGCGGCGTTTCTCTAATGTTTCTCCATTATTTTTCAAAGGATAATTGTTTCAAATAGATAAAATAATAGGTCAATAGATTTTAAAAAAAAGACACGGATATACTGGCATTACTATTTCATGGCTACTGTATTAATAGTGGGCTTTATAATAAACTGTATGCACGTCCGAAAAATGACTTTTCATTATTATTATTTCTAAAATATAGTTTAAGTTGAATAAATCCCCTTAATGAAAAAAATTATATGGTCATTTAAAGTAAATTTTCTGTAGTATAAATAAAAAAATCTATAAAATGAATTAGATACTTTATCATCAACTTTTAGAATTTGTAGGATATGAATTTACAATTTTAGTCTGTAATGAATTTGTTTAATATCATGGGCACAAAATGTTTAACCTTTTTGTGCCACCATTAAGGCAGTCTCGAAATAAGATATAGGAACCATATATTTACGATTAATAATTTTTTCATTTAGTGATATTTACTGATATGTAATGAACTGATTCAAGACAAGCATTGGAATAAAGTTTTCTTTTCCTACTTAATTAATGGATAATAATAAATTGTTAAAACAGGATTTAATATGAAGGTAAGAAACAACGCTTCCAGAAATGCAAAGTTCAAAATATGTTGTTTAAATTTATTCAAATAGCGTGTACAATTTTCATAGCATAGCATTACCTTACAACACTAATTTGTTTGAGCTTAATCATGTTTAAATATATGTATTTCATAAATATATTAACATAATTTATGATAGAGTCTTGCCTATTAGGCACCATACTATAAGAATGAAAGATGATATGAATTCCTATGAACGTTTTATTAAAAAACAAGTTATGCAATGTAATACATGATAAAACATATTAAAAACGTTTACAAAATGGTAATAAATTGGTATAATGAAATGTATTAATTAATTATTAAGGAGGTTGTCAAGTATGGAGAATTTACCAACTGAGAAA
>JBASLQ010000420.1:0-9465 GCA_049656425.1 Sedimentibacter sp. | reverse complement strand
GTATATAGGCAAATGTATTTCGCTTGCTTTCCTGTCAACTATACATCCAAGTCCTATTACTTCACCTCCAAGATTTTCAAGAACTTTAGCTGTTTCCATAGATGATTTGCCTGTTGTTACAACATCTTCCATAATTAATATTTTTTCACCAGGTTTTATTTCAAAACCACGTCTTAATGTCATTATATTGTTTTCTCTTTCCGTGAATATAGCTCTTACTCCAAGTTGCCTTCCAAGTTCATAAGCAGCAGTGATTCCTCCCATTGCTGGCCCTACAACTAAATCAATATCAAAATCCTTAACTTTCTCAGCTACGATTGATATTATTTTCTCTGTTTTGTCAGGATATTGCATGAGTTTAGCACATTGACAGTATCTGTTACTGTGTTTTCCGGATGATAATAAGAAATGGCCTTCCAACAATGCTTCGCATTCTTTTAATATTTCAACTACATTTATACTCATAATTTCCTCCTTTTTTTACGATAGATTTGCAATAGATAAAGCTATAGATGTAGCAATAGGATAGCGATTGATATTAGTGTTTCTTCAATTTCCTAATCTATTGCTTAAACTATTCCTCTTATTTCATCAAGGGATTTTATTCCTTCTTTGTCCATATATTCAGATAACCCATTTATTATATCAACTGCAATATTTGGTTTTATAAAATTTCCTGTGCCTACCTGAACCAAAGTTGCACCTGCCATAATGAATTCTACTACATCTTCGGCGCTCATTATACCTCCAAGTCCACAAACAGGTATTTTAACGCTCTTCGCAGCATCACGAACCATTCTTAAGGCTATGGGTCTTACACATGGTCCTGACAATCCTGCATATATATTGTCAAATACGGCTTTTCTCTTCTTAATGTCAACGGCCAATGCCTGAATTGTGTTAATAAGAGATATTCCGTCTGCTCCCGCAGCTTCACTCGCTATTGCCATTTCAGATATATTTTCTGCATTAGGTGACAATTTAACCATTAATGGTTTCTTGCATATTCTTCTGACTTTTGATACTACATCATAAGCTACCGATGATTTAATTCCAAATGCCATTCCTCCACTTTTAACATTTGGGCAGGAAATATTCAATTCAATTATATCAACATTAGTGTCATTTAATTTGTAAATGCCATCGAAATAATCTTCTTCGCAGTGTCCGCCCATGTTTGCAATGACAATTGTATTATAACTTTTCATCCTTGGAAGCTCATCGTTAATAAAACTGTCAATTCCAGGATTCTGCAGCCCAATACTGTTCATAAGCCCCATAGGTGTTTCCCAGAGTCTTATGCCGCTGTTGCCGCTTCTTGGAAAAAGTGTTAATCCTTTGCTGCAAATTCCACCTAATATTGATACATCATAAATTTCAGAAAACTCCTCACCAAATCCATACGTTCCGGATGCAGTCAAAACAGGATTTTTAAATTCTATACCCATTGCATTTATTTTTAAATTAGCCATATAATCACCTTCTACATCAATTCTTCGCTGGAAAATATTGGTCCATCCTTACAAGCTCTCTTGTTGCCATTTTTAGTTTCAACTGTACACCCAAGACAAACACCCATGCCGCATGCCATTCTTCTTTCAAGCGATACGTAACATTTTACATTATTTTCCATACAGCTTTTAATTATTTTATTCATCATTATTTCCGGACCACAGGTTACTACTGCTTCATATTTTTCATAATCAATATACTCTGTAATAAAACCTTTTTCGCCAATGCTTCCATCTTCTGTTACTATGACAGTTTTATCTGCATATTGTTGAAACAAGTTTTCTATATAAACATTATCTTTATCCTTATATCCTAAATAAACATCTGCTTTTTTACCTAAAATTTTTGTTAAGTATAATAGAGGTGCTATTCCTATGCCTCCTCCAACTACAGCAATTTTCCCACTTAATTTATTTATGTCAAATCCATTGCCTAAAGGACCAAACAGTTGAATTTCATCATTTTCTCTCATGCTGCTTATTTTTGTTGTGCCTATTCCTTCCGTCCTGTATAAGAATGTAACTGTATTTTCATTTACATCATTTACACTTATTGGTCGAGGAAGCAAAAATGAATTGTCCAAAGTTTTAAGCATAAAAAATTGACCAGGCTTGATTTTTTCTTTAAATTCAGCTGTCAGCCTATATATCCTGTTTGAAATGGAGATATTTTCTATTATTTTACTTTTTAATACTTTCATTTTTTCCTCCTAAATATGCGCTCTTATATCGTCTCTCATTCTAAGGGCTTCATTTCGAGCACATAAACTAAAGTTTTCCTCACCATTTTCTTCTTTTTTATATGCAACCAAAATTCCTCTTGAGGAATTAACGACAGCACCATTGCCTTCTGTTAAGTATACAGCAATATCTTCAGCTTTTCCACCCTGAGCACCATAACCTGGTATTAAAAGGAACATTGATTTTAATTTTTTTCTTAAAATTGCTCCTTCTTCATTGTTTGTGCAGCCAACAACTGCTCCTATTGAGCTGAAACCACAGCTTCCAATATTTACTTCAGCAAGCTTTTCTATTTTTTCTCCTACAGCTTCATAAAGAGGAACATTGTTTTCATCTTTAATATATTGAAAATCTCTTGCACCTTTATTTGAAGTTCTAACAAGCGCAAATATTCCTTTGTCATTTTCTTTAACGTACTTTAAAAATGGTTCAATACTGTCGTTTATACCCATGTAAGCATTTAGTGTTACAAAATCTGCTTCAAAATCACCTGTAAAGTGACCTGTTGCATACATTTCTGCAGTTTTAGCGATATCTCCTCTTTTGATATCAGCTATGGACAATGCTCCCTTTTCCTTTATGTATTTCAAAGTGTCGGAATATGCTTTTAGTCCCTCAATTCCAAGAGCTTCATAATATGCTATTTGTACTTTGTAGCATGCTACAACATCATATGTTGCATCAATTATTTCCTTGTTAAAATTATATATAGCTTCTCCTGCAGTTTGAAATTTATCAGAAAAATTCTTTGGCAAATAGCTGTAATCTGTATCAAGACCAAGACATACATGACCTTTTTCTGCAACTTGATTAAATAACTTATCTACAATCATTTTTTACCTCCTTCAGTAGTTAAATATATGATTATAGCTGATGAAAATTTCATCAGCTATAATCGTTTAATTTTGTTCGTAAGATGTATCACAGTATACACAACGGTATATTTTCTTTTCTTTGTCTGTCAACTTGAATTTATGAACAATTTCCTGCTCAACTGATGTAATGCATCTTGGATTTTTGCATCTTACTACATTTTCAATTACAGATGGCAATTCAAGTTTTATTTTCTTAATTATTACACCATTATCTATTACGTTTATTGTTATATTAGGATCAATAAATCCAAGAACTTCAAGATCCATTGTTATATTGTCTTCAATTTTTATTATATCTTTTTTACCGGTTTTTTTGCTTTTTGCATTTTTAATTATTGCAACGCTGCAATCCATTTTATCCAGGTTTAAGTATTGATATATCTGCATTGCTTTTCCTGCTTGTATGTGGTCGATTACTAACCCTTTTGATACGCTATCTATATTCATTATTTCTCCACCCCCAATAATTTGATTATTAATGCCATTCTTACGAACATTCCGTATTTAACTTGTTTAAAATAACAAGCTCTTGGGTCACTGTCTACTTCTACAGAGATTTCATTTACTCTTGGAAGAGGATGAAGAATTATCATGTCACTTTTTGCTTTTTCGAGCTTTTCTGTATCTATTATATAGCTGTCTCTTAATCTTATATAATCTGCTTCGTTGAAAAATCTTTCTTTTTGAACTCTTGTCATATACAACACATCAAGTTCATCCATTACATTTTCAAGTCGTTCTACTTCTTTAAATTCTATTTTATTTTTAATTAATATTTCTTCTCTTATATAATCAGGTATTCTTAATTCTTCAGGTGATATCAATATAAATTTTACATTTTCATATCTTGATAAAGCTTTTATAAGTGAATGAACTGTCCTTCCGAATTTTAAATCCCCACAAAGTCCTATGTTAAAATTGTTTAATTTACCCTTTAATGATCTTATTGTAAGCAAGTCTGTCAATGTTTGTGTTGGATGTTGGTGTCCCCCATCTCCTGCATTTATAACAGGTATGTCCGTACTCATAGCTGCAATCATTGGAGCGCCTTCTTTTGGATGTCTCATTGCTGCAATATCTGCGTAACATGCAATTGTTCTGATAGTGTCTGCAACACTTTCTCCTTTTGCTGCAGAACTTGAGTCTGAGGACGAAAATCCCATAACACTTCCGCCAAGTCGAAGCATTGCAGCTTCAAAACTTAATCTTGTTCTTGTACTTGGTTCGTAAAACAATGTTGCCAATACTTTTCCCTTGCACACATCTGCATAACCTGCCGGATTTTCAATTATTTCATCTGCTAGATTTAACAATTCATCCACCTCCTCAAGAGATAAATCCATTGGTTCAATTAAACTTCTTCCTTTTAACATAATTCCTCCTTATTAGCCTCTCTGGACTATTTTAAAGTATTATTCCATTAACGCGCAGTCTCGTTCACAAATTTATTTGCTCCCTTCGGTCGCATAAATTTGGAATTCGTTGCGGTTGACCTACCGCCGTTTTTCAGAAAAAAGACTCTGAAAAGCGGGGTTAGGGCATACAAAAGTCTTCCATGCACAGCAAGGAAGACTTAACTTTCTAAGATCAACTTTTCCTTCCCAGCCTCTCTGTGCTAGATTAAAGGTATTTACTTTTTACTTATACTATTACATTTTAATCTGTATGTCAACTAAATTTTAAATTATTTTTATTCTTCATTTGACGGGTTTTCTGATGCCGGATCAACTTGACTCACTATTTTGGTTATTCTTCTTTCAACCTCACGGCGAGGTAGCCAGACCTGTCTTTCGCAAGTAGTACACTTTATTCTGAAATCTGCCCCCACTCGTAATATTTCCCAATCAAACCCACCACATGGGTGTTTCTTTTTTAATTTTACTACATCTCCAACATTCAACTGCATAGGCATAATTCTGCTCCTTTATACCATAACTGCTTTGTCTGATTCAGCTATTATATCGACTATATCATACATATTAGTTATGGTGCCAACCTCTAATTTATCTTTAATTTCAAAGAAATCCAGACATGTTCCACATGAAACAATTTTTACTCCAGCATCTTCAAGCTTTTTCAGGTCATCTAAAGATTCAGAGCCTGATGTTGTTAGTTTGACCCCTGAATTCAAAAATATTAAAAAGTTTGGATATGGTTTCTTTTCAGAAATAGCATAAATAAAACCTTTCATAAGAATTTTGCCTAAGTCATCTGAACCTTTTCCAAGCTTATTTTGACCAAATACATATCCTTTTTTCTGTTCCTTGTTGTTCTGACCATCATCATTAGCTTGTGCTATTATTACGTTGCATTCTTCACAATCAGATTTACTAAGATATACATACATTCCGTCATTTTTATCTTCTGTTGTTGTTGTATAATTAAGTTTTGCTCCAAATTTAAGTACATTTGATTTCGCTGTTTCATTGTCTACAATAACTGTTATTTCCACTTCCCCATTATCAGCTTCTTTTTTTGTCATTATAACAGGTTGTGGACACAGCTTACCTCTTGCATCAACTATTTTCATTTTTTCCTCCTAGTTATTATAAAATCCTTTATAAGATAAGTAATTTAATAATATATTGTTGTCATAAAATATCTTGCTTGATTCTGAGTTTAAAACACTTTTGGCTAATTCACTGTCCTGCATGAAGCTGATTAACGGTGAACTTAATGCGAATATTAAATACAATAATATAACACATTTTAATAATCCTGTTACTGCTCCAAACATCCTGTTTGTAATGTTTAATAGTGGTAGTTTGAATATTACGTTAATGAAATTTGATAATAATACCAATACAACATATATAATAAGGAATGTTATAATAAAACTGATGGACCTTATTAAGATTAAGCTCATATTATCAACAAAAACCGAAAAAGTATCCGTTTGAGCCACATCTCCTGAGTTTATTATGTTGTTTATGACATTTTGAAGTTCTGCAGGCAAATGCACCGGATTTTGAAAGGTATCTATAATACTTTCCGAAACCTTGCTTTCAAAAAAATCATGTACCTTTACAAACAACTTTGTATTATTCAACAAAAAATTTTCTGCAATGTAATAAAATTCCTTGCTCGCAAAAAAGGCAACGATAACTCCTAATGTATCAAAAAGTGTTTTAATAAAGCCCCTTCTATATCCTTGAAAACAAGAATAGCCAACGAAAATGACAATAAGTATATCAATGAAATTCATTTGTAACCTCCTTTTATCTATTTTATTTGCTAGTTTATAATTATTTTATTTGTCCTTTAACAAGCCTGTCCTTTGACAATATACGTATATAATTATTTTCTACAGTAAAATCAGAAATTGTACTTTCTGTATCTTCGTATATTTTATCAGTCTTGCTACCGTGAAGAAGATAAATAATATTATCGTTATATACAAATGCTTTATCATCATATATTTTTAAACTTTTAACATCTGCAGGCGAGTTTTGTATCTCAATAACTTTGCCTTCAAAATTATAAGATATCAATTCGGTATTGTTATCTTGTTCATACAACATATATATTCTTTGATTATCTTTATTAATTTCATAATCTAATATTTTGTTGTAAATACTGTTTTTCCACATAAGTTTGCCATTTGTGTTAAAATAATAAATATTTTCTGCTCCAATTGCAATTACATTATTATTTATTATTTGTGTCTTAATTAATATTTCACTTTCTATTGCTGTGCTCCATAATTCAACATCATCTAAAAGATTGAAATACAGCGTATTTTTTGGAATCCCATTTTCAAAATTTAATGTTATTATTGAATATCCTTCAGACTTATCACTTATGGATACACCTGTTATGATGTCTTCAAATATTTTGTTGTCTACTACTATCTCATTATTGTCATTCATGACATACAGTGAATTTTGCCCCATACTACTTTTTATAATCATGTATGTTTCACCATTTTCACGTGAAACATTTACAATATCACCTGAAATTTCAGATACTACAAATCTTTGATTGTTTTTATCAAGCACTTCTATGCTGCTTTCCATACGTCTGAATATATAGTTATCAGTAATAAATATTTGCTTTGAAAAAACTGTATTTTCATTTTTCCAAATTTTATTGTTATTATAATCTAAGAATACTATTTTTTGATTATTGTACGTAATAATTCCACCATTATAAAATTGAAATCCTTCAAGTGTATCAATTTTTGTAGTTTCAGAATTCTCAATTGTATACACTTTTTTTTCATCCATTATGGACAAGAATTCTTTCCCATATGTTAAATACAATATCCCAGTTACAATTAATAAAATTATTAAAATAAATATAATAGTTTTCCTCATTTTTTTTCCTTATTAAAATTTGTTAATACATTATAACAAATACAAAATAACTTTGCATTAAGAATATATTAAATTACATTGTACTATTTGTTAAAGCAAGAAAATTATTTATTATTTTCTTGCTTTACTCAATATTAATAATCTTTTTCTGAAATTTCATTTAAAGCTTTTACAGCCGCCATAATTTCTGTCTTTTTTGTGAAAGGTCCGACACCAAATCTAACTGCTCCTATTTTATCAGTTCCAATTGCTTTATGTGCCAAAGGTGCACAGTGAAGACCAGGCCTTACTGCTATATTATATTCAGTATCAAGAATATAAGCAACTTCAGATGAATCCTTACCTTCAATGTTTATAGGAACAACGCCGCTTCTGTCCTCAATACGTTCTGGACCGTAAATTTTGATTTTAGGGTTTTTTTTCAATTCATTAATGAATAGCTCGAGAATAATTTTTTCGTGGCTATAAATTGATTCTGTGCCCTTGCTTAAAATATACTTTAGACCTGCATTCAGCCCAGCTATGCCTGGCAAATTATGAGTTCCTGCTTCAAATTTATCCGGATAAAAACTAGGCTGGTTTAAATTGCTTGACTCACTTCCTGTACCGCCTTCTTTCAATTCCTTAATTTCTATATCGTTGTTTATAAGCAGCGCTCCTGTACCTTGTGGTCCAAGAAGTCCCTTGTGACCTGGAAAAGCAAGAAAATCAATATTTTGCTTTTTTAAATCTATTTTCAGAACTCCGGCACTTTGTGATCCATCAACTAAATAAAGAACATTTTTAGCTTTGCACATCTTACCAATTTCCTCAATTGGAAAAATTGTGCCTGTCAAATTTGATACGTGAGTTGTTACAACCAGCTTTGTATTGCTTTTTATAGCTTTTTCTATATCAGACACTTTTACAGTTCCATCAGATGCACATGAAACAATTGTATTTTCCACACCATTTTTTTCCAGTTCCATTATTGGTCTCAACACAGAATTGTGGTCCATTGCAGTTGCAATTACATGATCTCCTGGCTTTAGTATACCCTTAATAGCTAAGTTTAATCCATCTGTTGCATTAAATGTAAAAATTACCCTCATTGGATCATCCAAATTAAAAAGTTGTGCAAGCAGTTCTCTGGTTTCATATATTACTCTAGCACCTTCAATAGCCATTGCATGACTTCCTCTGCCCGGATTTGCACCATATTCAGTCATGGCTTTCATCACACTTTTATATACTGACTTTGGCTTAGGAAATGTAGTTGCTGCATTATCTAAATAAATCATTCTATCACCTGCTATTTTATTTTTATATATCAATACATTATATGTTCTTACTTAACCGTTGGATATAAGTTTAATTACATTTCAAGTTTTTAATTCAACTCAATATTAGTTATTCTGTTATTTATCTTCATACACTATTTTGCCGTTGCAAATTGTGTATTTTATTTTTCCATTAAGTTCTTGTCCTAAAAAAGGTGTATTGCTGGACTTAGAATAAAATTTATCAACAGTCCATTTTTCATCTAAATTAAAAATAACTAAATCAGCTTTTGCTCCAACTTTAATTTTGCCTGATTCCAAGTTGTACAATCTTGCAGGATTTATTGTCATTTTTTCTAAAAGTTTAAGAAGCGATAGGTGTTTTTTATTAACCAAGTAGGTAATCCCAATTGATAACGCTGTTTCTAACCCAATAATTCCGCTTGGTGCTTTTGAAAATTCACAATCTTTTTCTTCCTTGCTGTGAGGTGCATGATCAGTAGCTATTATTTCAATTGTATCATCCTTAAGGCCTTCAATTATTTTCATTCTATCTTCTTCTGTCCTCAATGGGGGGTTCATTTTTGCATTTGTTTTATATTTAAGAACATCATCCTCTGTGAGAGCAAAATGGTGAGGTGAAGCTTCTGCAGTTACATTTGCGCCAATTGATTTTGCGTGTCTTATAATGTCAACTGAGGTACCTGAACTTAAATGTTGTATGTTTACTTTTGCTCCTGTATATCCGGCAATAACACAATCC
>JBASLQ010000419.1:0-2935 GCA_049656425.1 Sedimentibacter sp. | reverse complement strand
ATTCACCCTCTATGGCTATCCTGCCCTCATCTGGTGTTATATCAGTAATTTTAATTATCGTGTCTTTCAAGTTGCCATTTCTTCCTAATATTAAGAATGGATTGCTTTTTTTGACAACCGTTTCTGCTTTTTTTCCCTTATTTATTTCAGCAGCTTTTTTAGGTATTTTAGGATTATCATTTCTTGGTGCAACATTAATTTCATTTTGAATAATCTGCATTTCTTTTGCGAGTGCATCCTCTTGCAGTTTCATAAATTCTTCGCTGCCCACTTTATCGACAAAATTTATTTGATAAGCTTCGCCGTACAGTTTTTTTATGGATTCATGGATTTTTTTATCATAGCCCTTGGCTTTTAAAAGTCCTGATATAGCACTTTTAAAATTAAAATTTATTGTATTTTCAGCTATTTCATATTCGCTGTTACTAAGTATTGCCTTTAATGCAGGTGATTTTTCTGCCAACAAAAGTACAATATTTTTTATTTCCTCTTGTATAGGTTTTTTATTCGTTCCTTCAGCATAATTTACAACTATTTTAGAATCATCCAATGCGAATCTTTTTTTTATAAAGTCATTAAGACCTTCCAATTCTCTTATTTCAATATATTTATCTGATTTGATTTTCATTTCTAGGGTTTTATTTTTTTTGTTTAACACCACCCCTTCTACTAAGGCAACATTTAAATTGCCCTCAACTTCATAATCGCTAAAAATTTCTTTAATTCTTTTCATTTTATGTTTAACCTTCTTTGAAAAAACTTTGAATATTTTACTATTATATAACATATGCTTATGGTTTGTACATAGAAAAATGGTAGTGATTTCTTATCTAGTAAGAATAATAAAATGTGTCCTTTTCAATAATCGCAAACCGCTTTGCACCTTTCTTAAATAGATGACATATACTATAAAAATACCTTTTTGAAAGAAGGAGTTATTTATGCTTAATTATACTTATGGAAATAACCCAAAACTATATAAAAATAAAGCTTTATATACTAATTTCGATATATATTATAGCCAGGAGAATTTACCAACCAATACTCATGAATGTTTTCCACCATCTGCCTACACGTCTATATACAAGCCAACAATGAATTATAATGTTGATGTTCCAATCAATTTAGCCAAGTCCCTGGAAGGAAAATATTTTATTGGATATGCGGATTCTCTACCATTTGGTGAAGGCACAAATGCATGGGCAAGACTATATAACCCTACTGACTCTGGTGTGAATTTGCATGTTACCGTATGGACTGTGAGTGATGTAACTGAAACTTCCTACACCGCGCAAGTATGGTTTAACAGCAATCCTCCTCCGGGAATAATAGAAGAATCTAATTTAGTAACACCTTCAAACACAGCCCTTTGCCCACTTCCACAGCCCCGTATAAAACTCCAATATGCAATCAGTGCTAAAGGGCTTCCATCCGGAGGAATAAAGGCTTTTATAAGAAGGGCTCAACCAGATGCAACCTTAGTCTCTGATGAAGAAGGAAAATTTATTTTTCCTCCTGGCGGTTCATTTATGATTTTTCTACAAAACCCTCAAACACCAGCTAAGTTTGTTTCCGGTAGTATTGCTTTTGGATGGTGGGAAGAACCAATCTAATAAAGGTGTGATAAATGTATTACTATTTTATCAAGATTATATGTTCTGTCTTTATTAAAAATCTACCTATAAAGCAATAAAAACCCCTTAATTTCAAGAGATTTTTATTGCTTTATATTTTTAGTTAAGATTCTTTATTAAAATACTGTTTCAAAAAGGACCGTGAATCTATGCTAAGCTTTTCAAAAACACTTTTAAGCTGTGTTTTTACAGTGTTTTGTGATATAAAAAGCCTTTCACCAATTCCTTTGTTTGAAAATCCTTGTGCTGCAAGCCTTGTTTTGTATCTATTTTACGGATTTTTCATCTAGATACTGTTATATTATTGATGTTGTAAAGCAAGCCTTAACAATTACAAAACTACTGTTGGCTTGCTTTTCTTATATTTTTACTTAGATTTAAAACCTCATAATATGCCAGTTCAATACCTTTTTGAAGATCCTCATAATCTGTCCACTCCTCTTGACAATGACTCCTGCCGCCCTTGCTTGGTACAAAAATCAGTCCCACATTTGCAATTGATGCAATGACCATTGCGTCATGACCGGCTCCGCTTAGCATGATTTTTTTCTTCAAATTTAATTCTTCACATATTTTTAACATATCCATAGCTATTTGCTCATCCAGTTTAACCGGCTGCACGTAAAGTTTTTGTACAATTTCTAACTCACAATTTGTTCTGGATACAGTTTCTTTTAATAAATCAACAAACTTATTATGTACCTGTTTCATGCATTCTTCTTTTTTAGATCGTATGTCTACAGTAAAATTAACAATACCGGGCACTATGTTTGCAGCGCATGGTTCAACATTTAGTATACCTATGGTTGCTACAGTTCCTTCACCTGCTTCAACAGCAAGTTCACTTATTTTTGCAATTGCAGGTGCAGCTGCATCAAGCGCATTAGCTCTCATATGCATTGGTGTTGTACCTGCATGGTCAGGACGTCCCTTAATCTTTACCTCAAATTCTTCTATGCCAACGATATAATCAACAATGCCTATATCAATGCCTCCATTTTCCAATATGGGGCCTTGCTCGATATGAAGCTCTATAAAGGCTCTTATATTTTCGTTTTTCCTCTGTGCTTCATGTATTTTATCCGGGTCAAAACCAAATTTCTTCATTGCCTCAGCAATGGAAATACCTTCTTTATCTTTATACTGATCTAAGGATTCTCGGGACACTTTACCTGTCATTGCTCTGCTGCCAAACAAACCGCCTCCGAACCTTCCGCCTTCCTCCTCAATCATTGCAATAAATTCTACAGGATATTCAGGCTTAATATCATTTTCTTTAAAAGTTCTTGCCACTTCAAGAG
>JBASLQ010000418.1:0-5498 GCA_049656425.1 Sedimentibacter sp. | reverse complement strand
CCCCTAGATCTTATTTATAAAAGAGTTGATATAGCAGCACAAGGTGATTTCGTAGTATGTATTTATAATCCAAGAAGCAAAGGACGTCCGGATTATTTACAACATGCTTTTGAAATAATGAAAAAACACAAATCTAGTTCAACTCCTGTTGGAATAGTAAAAAATGTTGCAAGAGAAAACCAGGAAGTTATCATTTGCACTTTAGATACAATTGATTATGAAGCAGTTGATATGGTAAGTATCGTAATAGTTGGAAACAGTTCAACATATATCAAAGAAAATAAAATTATAACCCAAAGAGGTTATAACTTAAATGAAAGAGGAGAAATAAAATGAAAAAATTAAGAATGTTATTAGTTTTAATGCTGGTTTTGATAATGTCTGCATTAATTTCAGGATGCAGCAAATATATTGCCGTTAAAAAAGATGCTGTTCAAAATACAGAAATTAAAACCACTGAAGGTGAAACTGAAATTAGTAAAATTAAAGAAGAACAGGAATTGGAGTCTAAATACAATATAATAGTTAATGAAGAAGATGTTGCATTTACAGATGGAAGAGGAGAACAAGTAACTATAAAAAAGAATCCTCAAAAGGTAGTATGTTTATATAATTCTTATTTGGATATTTGGGACAATTGTGGTGGAACTGTTATAGGAAGAGTTGAAGAATCAGAAGAAAAGCCTGTTGAAAATGCAAAGTCTGCAGAAGAAGTTGGAACTGCCGGCGCTCCAAGTTTAGAAAAAATAATTGCATTGCAGCCGGACTTAGTAATTATGACTACAGCTTATGCTGAACAAAGAGAAATGATTTCAACTCTTGAAAAGAGCAATATTCAAGTTTTAGCATTGGACAATGATTATATTGACGATTATCTTGGAACAGTAAAGCTGTTTACAGCATTAACAGGAAGAGAAGATTTATATGAAAAACAAGCATTAGAAGTTAAAAAAAATGTGGAAGAAATAATAAAAAAAGCACCAGAAGACAAAAACTATAAAGTCTTATTGTTGTTTGCAACAGCTAAAAGTTTGTCTGTGAGAGATTCCAATTCAATGGTTGGTGAAATGCTTGAAGATTTAAACACAGTTAATATTTCCGATTCAGAAGTTGAAACTGCAGATACTAAAACATTCAGCATGGAAAAAATATTGCAGGAAGATCCGGATTTTATATTTGTATTGACAATGGGCAATGATATGGAAAAAATACAAGAAAGATTAAAAAGTGATGCAGAGGACAATCCTGCATGGGCTTCTCTTACAGCAGTTAAGGAAGATAGATATATAGTTCTTCCTAAAGATATATACATGTATAAGCCTAATAACAGATATCCAGAAGCATATGAAGGTTTAGCTGAAATATTATATCCTGAAGTATTTAAATAAATTTTATAATAACTCAAGTACCAGGTACTTGAGTTAATAATTGTATCAAGGGGAAAATGATGAATTACAATGATACTAAGGAAAAAGGAATTAAGAAAGTACTGATTTTATTTATTCTTATATGCTTGTTTATAATAAGTTTTTTTATAAGCATGATTAATGGAGCTGTAAAGTTATCTGTAAAGGAAATAATAAATGCAATATTATTTGAAAAAGATGCAGTGAATTATCAAATAATATGGAATGTAAGGCTGCCAAGAACAATAGTTGCATCTCTTGTAGGAACGTGCCTTGCCCTCTCGGGATCTATTTTACAAGGTATTATGAGAAATCCGTTAGCAGGTCCAAATATTATAGGTGTTTCATCTGGAGCAGGGCTTATGACACTTATTGTTTTAATAATCTTTCCGGATTACTATTATTTAGCTCCAATTGGTTCTTTTGCAGGAGCATTATTTGCCACATTATTCATATATTTTTTAGCCTGGAAGGACGGAGCAGCACCTACAAGGTTAATTTTAGCAGGAGTTGCAGTTTCTTCTCTTTTAGGAGCGGGGAACAATATTATAATGACTTTCTATCCTGATAAAGTATCAGGTGTAATTGGATTTATGGTAGGAGGACTTTCTGCAGTTAACTGGAAACAAGTAACCATGATATGGCCATATGCAGCAGTTGGCATTGCATTAATTTTATTGATACCCAACAAATTAAATATTTTAATGCTTGGAGATGAAGTAGCTACAGGACTTGGGTTGAATGTTGAAAAAACTAGATTTTTATTTATCATTGTTTCATCACTTCTTGCAGGAGCAGCTGTAAGTGTTGTAGGATTGTTAGGATTCGTAGGTTTAATAGTGCCTCATATTACAAGGCTTTTTATTGGTTCGGATTATAAATACCTGTTACCGGCAACTATTTTTACAGGATCAGCTATGGTGATGCTTTGTGATACTTTGGCAAGGGTAATTTTTGCACCTGTAGAAATACCTGTTGGAATAATAATGTCAGCTTTAGGAGCACCATTTTTCTTGTATTTACTAAGAAAAAAAGGAGAGTATTAATATGAATATCACAGTTGAAAATTTAAATGTCAGTTATTTTGACAAAGAGGTGCTTAAAGACATTAATTTTCATATAAATTCCGGAGAGATTGTAACTATAATCGGACCAAACGGTTCAGGAAAATCAACCCTCATAAAAGCAGTGAGCAGATGTTTAAAACCTTCAAAAGGAAATATTTTTTTAGACAAAAATAATATTAAACAAATTGATACTAAAGAAATTGCTAAAAAACTGGCAGTTCTGCCTCAAGTTAAAAATGTATCATCAGATATTTCTGTAGAAGAACTAGTATCTTATGGAAGATACCCACATTTGAATTTTGGGAAGAGATTATCTAAAGAAGATAATGAAATTGTGACCTGGGCTATAGAAAAAACCGGACTTGAAAATATGCGAAAAAGACTTGTTTGCACATTGTCAGGAGGAGAAAGGCAGAGGGCGTGGATAGCAATGTCTTTGGCACAAAAGCCACAAATTTTGATTCTTGATGAACCTACAACCTACCTTGATATTTCATATCAGTTGGAAGTTTTAGAACTTGTTAAAGAATTAAATAATACTTTAGGAATAACCGTAGTCATGGTTTTACACGATTTAAATCAGGCGTCAAGATATTCTGATAAACTCATGGTAATCAACAAGGGCAAGTTATGCGAATTTGATGCACCGGATAAAATTATTAATAAATCTCTGCTAAAAAATATATTTAAAATAGATGCAGATATATATGAGGATGAAATTAACAACTGTCCGTATTTTATTCCTAAAAAGACTATAGCATGAAGAATTAATTTAATTATTGGAGGAAATATGAAAAAAGCAATTGTTGTTACAAGTTTTGGATGTTCTATTAAAGACTCAAGAAAAAAGTATATAGAAACTATTGAAAATTCAATAAAGAATAATTACAAAGATATTGATTGCTTCAGAGTGTTTACATCTGAAATAATCAGAAAAAAGATTAAAAAAGAAGAAAATATTGAAGTTGACAATATGAAAATATGTTTTGAGAAACTGAAAGAAAATGGATATACTCATGTTTATATTGCTGTAACTTATATAATACCTGGAATTGAATATGAAATAATATTAAAAACTACTGAAAAGTATAAAAATGATTTCGAGGAAATTAAAATTGCCAGGACGTTTTTAGATGATAACATGGGTAAAAAAGAAATAAATGTAATTAAATCATATATTAAAACAGATTTGAACAATGATGAAGCAGTTGTATTAGTCGGACATGGGACAAACCATGAGTCTCACAAATATTATAAAACATTTGAAGAACTTCTAAGAAAAGAAGTAAATAGCACATATATAGTAAGTATAGAAAAAACCCCGATGATAGAAGATATTATGAGTGATTTAAAAGAAAAAGAAATTAAAAAAATATATTTGTATCCATTTTTGATTGTTGCGGGGAATCATGCTTTAAATGATATAACATCAGATGATGATGATTCTATAAAATCACATCTCATTAAAAGCAATTTTAAGGTAAATTCTTTTAATACTGGCTTAGGCAATAATGAAGGGGCAATGAATTTATTTAATGAAAGATTAAAGGAATGTATTAAAACGAATCATAATTTTTCCTCTTAATAATATAGCAATCAATACCGTTATTCCATAAAATTCAAATTCCTCATTTTTAAATGCATTTTTCCAATCACCTTTAATAATTAAATAATAAAGAGAAAAATTTGCACCAAACAAGAACATTAATATTGCAATTATCCAGTCAAACCAAGGATTATTATAATAGCCGACACTTAATGCTTTAGAAGAAAATCCACCGGTTCCGGCAGTTCCAAAAGCATGTATAAATGAATCAAAAACAGGCATTCCGGCAATAATTAAAAGAATAATTAAAATTAGCGTCATAGCTCCATAAATTACATATAATATTTTTGCTGTATCTGAAAGTTTTGGAACCAATTTTCCTGGTGAAGGGCATGGGCATTCTGCACGCATTAAGAAAACAGAGCGGGCGCCTAATGAAGGAACTAAAGCTAATGTAAATACAAGAACACCCATACCGCCTATCCAGTGAGTGAAACTTCTCCAAAACAACAAGCCTCTGGGAAGACTTTCAACATCTCTTAAAATACTGGATCCGGTAGTTGTAAAACCTGAAGCTGTTTCAAATAATGCATCAACAAAGCTTGGAATTGCTCCGCTAAAATAAAAATACATCCTTTTTTAATTTTAAATCTTTCAGCTTAATATTCAATAAGTCTGCAGAGTTGTTAGCAGTAAATTCTGCAACTTCTGCTTCATCATCTAATATTTTATACAGCTTTTCCACTGCAATACCTTGTGAATTGTCCAAAGCACGAACATATCTTAAAATATAGCTGGCAGTAGTAAATTTAGGGCCTATTATACTGTCTAATCCAAGCTTTTTCACAATAGGAAAATAATTTTGACGATTAATTTTTAATACAACTTTATGTATGCCGCATTGATGAGCATATAAAGATGAAATTAAATTTTCCTCATCCCTGTCTGTTAAAGCTACAAAGGCATCAGCTGTTTGAATGTTTTCGTTATCCAGCACTTCTTGATCTGTACCGTCTCCGCAAATAATTAAAGCATTCGTCAGCAAATCATTTAATAAACTGCATCGGTCTTTGTCTAACTCAATTATTTTAACGTGCATACCTATTTCATTTAATATCCATGTTAAGTATATAGCTATTCTGCTTCCTCCAATAATAGTAACATTCTTAGCTTTATGAGAACTCCTGCCTAAAAATTTAAAGAAGTTAAAAATATCGCGTCTTTCACCAATTACATAAACTAAATCATCATGGCAGAATATAAAATCTCCTTTGGGAATAGTAATTTCACCGTTTCTTCTTACAGCACAAAATAAAACTTTAGCTGGTATTTTTTTAGTTAATTCCATTAATTTTGTATCGATTAATGTATCAGTTTCGTAAACACGAAACTCAACCATTTCTAACATATTATTCGCAAATGTTTCAACATTTGTAGCTAAAGGGAATTGAAGCATTCTGGCAATTTCATCTGCTGCAT
>JBASLQ010000417.1:0-8716 GCA_049656425.1 Sedimentibacter sp. | reverse complement strand
CAACTCTTTATAAGCTTTTTCGGCAGCACACTTAATTTCATCAAATGTTAATTTTTCCGCATCTCCAATTTCTCTGTACAGTTTGTTAATTAGCTTATCCTTATTATTTAAGTTTAAGAATGGTTTATAAAATGTAACATTATTAAGATCTATATTAGCTTCAATTGACTCAGGATATGATACAACAACAGGACAATTAAAGTGGTTGCCTGCACTTTCATCTTCTTTTATATTATAAGAAATACAAGGATAGAAAATTTTATTAACTTTTTTGTTTATAAGGTCCATTATATGGCCGTGAGTTATTTTACCGGGGTAACATACAGATTCAGAAGGGATGGTTCCCATTCCAAGTTCATATATTTTTTTGCTTGATACTCCGGAAAGAACAACTCTGTATCCAAGATTTGTGAAGAATGTAAACCAAAATGGATAATCTTCATACATATTCAACACTCTTGGTATGCCAATCAAGCCTCTAGGTGCTTCTTTAACCGGTAAAGCCTTATAGTCAAAAACTCTTTTATATTTATATCTGTAAAGGTTCGGTAAAGCTTCTTTTCTTTCAATATGTGTATATTTTTCAGCTCCGCGCTCACAGCGGTTTCCAGAAACAAAGTATCTTCCGTCAGAAAATTTATTTATAGTTAGAAGGCAATTGTTGGTGCAAAGCCCGCAGCGTTCCATGGATGTTGCAAATGCAAAATTTTCAAGTTCTTCTGCCTTAACAAATGTGCTCTCCTTAGATGAATCATATTTGTTTTTAGCAATAATTGCTGCACCAAATGCGCCCATTATTCCTGCTATATCCGGCCTTACAACTTCGTGACCTGTTATTTGTTCAAATGCACGAAGTACTGCATTGTTGTAGAAAGTTCCGCCTTGGACAACTATTTTATCACCTATGGAATCAAGAGATTTTAAACGAATTACCTTAAACAATGCATTTTTAATTACAGAAAAAGATATTCCTGCAGATATATCGCTTAAAGTTGCTCCTTCTCTTTGAGCCTGTTTAACTTTTGAATTCATGAATACTGTACATCTTGTGCCCAGGTCTACCGGATTTTTTGATAATATGGCAGATTCTGCAAATTCATGAACAGTCATGTCAAGGGATTTGGCAAATGTTTCAATAAATGAACCGCAGCCCGAAGAACAAGCTTCATTAAGCATTATAGAGTCAATAACTCCATTTTTAATTATCATGCTTTTCATGTCCTGACCGCCGATATCAATGATGAAATCTACACCATTTAGGAAGAAATCAGCAGCTTTGTAGTGAGATACTGTTTCAATTTCTCCAGTATCTACATTTAAAGCAGCTTTAATCAAATGTTCGCCATATCCGGTTACAGCTGTGTAAGCAATTTTAATGCCGTCATGCATTTTATCATACATTTCTTTTACGGCATTAACAGCAGAATTTAACGGATTGCCTTCATTGCTTGCATAGAAAGAATACAAAATTTCTCCATCTTCAGTTATAAGAACAAGTTTTGTGGTTGTAGACCCCGCATCTATTCCTAAAAATGCAGGTCCAAAATAATCATCAATATTTTTTCGTTTTGCTTTATGTCGATTGTGACGTATTAAAAATTTATTATAATCATCTCTATTTTCAAACAATGGATTTAAATCTTTTTTGCGGTATTCAATGTTTGAATGCTCCATTGTGTTTTTAATCCTAGCATAAAATTCATTAAAATTCTGACTTTCGTTGTCAACAGCCAACAAAGCTGCACCCATTGCAACATAATAATTTGCATCTTCCGGGCATACAGAATTTTTTTCTGTCAATCCCAATGTTTCATTAAATCTTTCTCTAAGTTCAGACAAGAAATACAAAGGCCCTCCAAGAAAAGCAACATTTCCCTTAATTGGTCTTCCCTGAGCCAGTCCGCTTATTGTCTGGTTTACAACAGCTTGAAAAATAGATGCTGCAATGTCTTCCTGCCTTGCACCTTCATTTAACAATGGCTGTACGTCTGATTTTGCAAATACGCCGCAGCGGGATGCAATTGGATATATTGTTTTATGTTTCTTTGATAATTCATTTAAACCTGCAGCATCAGTCTTCATTAAAACAGCCATTTGATCTATGAATGCGCCTGTACCTCCTGCACAAGAACCATTCATACGCTGTTCCAAGTTACCTGAAAGATATGTTATTTTTGCATCTTCGCCACCAAGTTCTATAATTACGTCAGTATCCGGTATGAATTTTTCGATTGCTCCGGTTGAAGCAACGACTTCTTGAACAAAAGGTATGCTCAAGTATTTAGATATGTCAATAGCACCTGAACCTGTTACGCTGATTTTAATCATGCTGTCTTTTAGAATTTCAGATGAATTTTTAATTATTTCATTTACAGTATTTTTTATATCAGAATAATGTCTTTCATACTGTTTGTGAACTATGCTTCCTTTATAGTCTATTACAGCTATTTTTACTGTAGTAGACCCTATGTCCAGTCCTACCAAGTAATTTTTCATTATTTCCTCCAAAGCTTTTACAGCTTTAAATCATATTTAACTTATATTAATATATATAACGTAAACTATATTATATCATGTTATATTTTAAAATCAACCAAAATAAATTAAGATAACATAAACTTGTAGCAATTTTTATGCCGAATATGTTGAAAATATGAATATTTTTAAAATAATAAAAAACGTGTAAAAATATGGTGTTGCATAACCATGAAAAACCTGAACATGGGCAAAACAATTCTGCTTGTTGAACAAAATGCATTTAAAGCACTGTCAATTGCTGACACAGCATATGTTCTTGAGCAAGGTGTGGTTACATTGCAAGGTGATGCTAAAGACCTTATTAAGGATGAAAAAGTGCAGGAAGCATATCTTGGGAAGAAAAATTCTAACTATATAAAAAACGAATAAAATGGAAATCTCAGAAGATTCTGAGATTTCCATTTTATTCGTTTTATTTTCAATATATATTATTCTAACTCACATATCGGCAATTCCTTTTTTAATATGGCAGTACATGGCAAGCGCTGCTCCGTCTGCGTCTCTTATCTTAATAAAATCTGCAATGTTTTTATGATTTTGAAGGGCATTGATGGCGGATTCCTTGTTTTTGCCAAAATATGAAGCAGTATTTATGGCTTCTTTCACAGCATCTTCAATTGCTGGCATCATCAGCTCAATCACATTGTTATGAGTTGCTTTTGCAATGGCAGAATGGAATTTCTGGTCTGTCTGTGCGAAAGGTTTCCCGGAATTTATAAGTGCTGCAGCTTCGCATTCGTAATTTATTATTTCCTGTATTTCTTCGTCGCTTGCACGCTCTGCAACTAGTCGTACGTTGGCAGGTTCAAGTATCAAACGCATCTCAAACCAATTGCGCACTAGCTTCTTCTTATCTTCTAAATATGAAATGCCAAAAGGATCATTTTGTGTATTTGGTTGTGCTGTAACAAATGTGCCGCGTCCTCTTTCTATTATTAAAATACCATTTGCAACCAGCGTTTTGACAGCCTCGCGTATCGTAGTTCGGCTGACGCTTAATTCTTCCGAAAGTTTTTTCTCATTTGGGATTTTTTCTTTCGGATTATATCTTTTTTCTATAAAAATCATGTCGCTTATTTGGTTTGCAACAATTTGTGAAATAGGAATAAAATCTTTTCCCATTATTGCCTCCTTATATCAATTTTTACACATATATAATAACATATAAAATTCAAAAATGCAACAAAGAGGTAGTATCTCTTTTGTAAATTTTCATATAATTTTATTATATTTTCTTGACAATATAATAAAAAAATGATAAAATTCAGGAAAATGTTTGCGAATATCTGATATTTGGTTCAAATTAGAAAAATACATCATACATCGCATACGATACATTGTACAACTTATATCAAGTTTAATATTAATAAGTTAGTATAAAAATTACATATGGAGGCTAAATAATGAGAAGTGATCAAATGAAAACAGGAGTAGAAAGGATTGCACACAGATCCTTGTTTAATGCACTTGGACTCACAGAAAGAGAAATAAGACAACCTATGATAGGTATTGTAAATGCTCAGAATGATATAATACCTGGTCATTTACATCTGGATGATATTGCAGATGCTGTCAAAGCCGGAGTAAGAATGGCAGGTGGAACGCCATTTCAGTTCCCCACAATAGGTGTATGTGATGGTATAGCAATGGGTCATGAGGGAATGAAGTATTCTCTTATAAGCCGTGAACATATTGCTGATTCTATCGAAATAATGGCAATGGCGCATCCTTTTGATGCATTAGTTTTTATACCTAATTGTGACAAAATAGTTCCAGGTATGATTATGGCGGCATTGAGACTCAACATTCCATGTATATTTGTCAGTGGAGGACCGATGATGCCAGGTTATTACAATGGTAAAAAACTGACTGTTTCAAATGCATTTGAAGCTGTAGGAAAAGCCGGAGCAAATAAAATGAGTGCTGAAGAGACTAAGGAAATTGAATTATATTCCTGCCCTGGTTGTGGTTCCTGTGCAGGTATGTTTACAGCTAACTCAATGAACTGTATGACAGAAGTTGTCGGTCTGGGTTTGCCTGGAAACGGAACTATACCAGCTGTTCATGCAGCTCGTATTCGTCTGGCAAAGGAAGCAGGCATGAAGGTTATGGAACTGTTGGAAAAAAATATAAGGCCGAGAGATATCGTTACAGTTGATTCTCTGCACAATGCGTTGACAGCTGACATGGCGCTTGGATGTTCAACAAATACTGTATTGCATTTGCCTGCCATAGCACATGAAGCAGGACTTAAAATTAACCTAGAAGACATTAATAAAATTAGCAAAGCAACACCACATCTAGTAAAACTAAGCCCAGCTGGAGCAGATTGTCTTGTAGATCTCTGGCAGGCCGGCGGAGTTTCTGCAGTATTGAAAGAACTTGATGAATATGGTTTGTTAAGAGCAGAATGTATGACTGTAACAGCAAAAACTGTTGGAGAGAATATTAAGGACGTTTTTGTTAAGGATTCTGAAGTTATAAGAACCCGTGAAAATGCATATTCAATAGATGGTGGACTTGCAATACTTTGGGGAAATATTGCACCGGATGGTGCTGTTGTAAAGAAGGGTGCAGTGCTTCCTGAAATGATGGTGCACAGCGGTCCGGCTAAGGTGTATAATAGTGAGGAAGAATGTATGGCTGCAATCATGGGTGGCAAGGTTGTATCTGGGGATGTTGTCGTAGTTCGCTATGAAGGTCCAAAGGGCGGTCCGGGAATGCGTGAAATGCTTTCGCCTACATCTGCTATTGCAGGCATGGGTCTAGACAGCACAGTTGCATTAATTACAGACGGAAGGTTCTCTGGGGCATCCAAAGGAGCATCAATTGGTCATATATCACCCGAGGCTGCTGCAGGAGGATTGATTGGTATCATTGAGGATGGAGATATAATCAGCATTGATATTCCAAACTACAAGATTGAGCTTATGGTTGATGAGCAAACCATAGCAAAGAGAAAATCGAAATTTGTACCTCTGGAAAAACCAGTACAAAACGGGTATTTAAAGAGATATCGCAAGATGGTAACATCAGCAAATACAGGTGGAGTATTTGAAGACTAGTAACTTAAATATGATATTAAATATTTCTAAAATATAAAATTAAAAGGAGAGAAAATAATGAAAAAATTTAATCGTTTTATGGCTATTGCGTTAGTAATTGTTATGATATTTAGTATGACGGCATGCGGACAAAAGACAGAACTTGTAACAGAAAAACCTGGTACACCTACTACAACTGAGACACCATCAGCAGAACCTACTGTTATTAAATTAGGAATGACAATTAATGAACAAGACAGTTTTTATGTTTGTGCAACAAAGTTTTCTGAACTTGTTAAAGAAAGAACAAACGGAGCATATGATATCCAGTTATTTCCTAACTCTTCATTAGGCGATGAGAGAACTATGCTTGAAAGTATGCAAATGGGTACACTGGACGCAGGTATAATCACAAGCGGTCCTTTTGTTAACTTTGTTCCTGAATTCGGTGTTTTGGATATGCCTTTCCTTTTCTCTGACAACGCATCAGCATACAAGATTCTTGATGGAGAAATAGGACAAGAAATCCTTGGAAAACTTGAAAATAGCGATCTTAAAGGCCTTGCATTCGCAGAAAGAGGCTTCCGTAACCTGACAAACAGCGTTCGCCCTATTAAGACTGCAGAAGATGTAAAAGACCTTAAAATCCGTGTTATGGAAAATGAAGTTTATATAGCATCTTTCAATGCATTAGGGGTAAATGCTGTTCCTATGGCATGGACAGAAGCGCTGACAGCTTTGCAGCAAGGAACAATTCAAGGACAGGAAAACCCAGTCAACGTTATACATTCATACAAGATGTGGGATTCACAGAAATATGTTACTATGACTAGGCATGCTTATGCAGCTGCAGTTATAACATTCAGCCTTGAAAAATTCAACAAGTTGCCTGCAGATGTACAAAAGATTTTTCTAGATTCAGCACAGGAAGCGGCAGAATATGAAAGAAAATGGGTTGCAGAAAATGAAGCAACGCAGATTGCAACTCTTAAATCAAACGGTATGGAAGTAATTGAGGATCCTGATCTTGAAAGCTTCAAGCAAGCAGTTCAGCCAGTATATGACAAATACACTCAGTACAGTGAATATCTCACAAGAATTAATGAAGCTTTAAAATAGTATCAATAAATCATTCATAGGAGGTGGTTGTTTTGCCTATTGCAAAAGCAATAAAAAAATCAAGTGATTTTATTGATAAAATAGGTTGCTGGCTTGTAGTTCTGACGGTAGCAGGAATGGTGTTCTTTACAAGTATTCAAATAATAGCCCGTGTATTCTTTGACGCTCTCTCTTGGAGTGAAGAAATTACTCGTTATTTACTGGTATGGTCAACATTTATAGGAGCAGGCTGTGTTTATAAAAAGGGAGGCCATATAAATATGTCAATTATTCAGGATCGCTTAAAGGGTAATGCAAAAAAGGCTGCTCAGATTCTGGTGCATTTGATTTGCTGTGCATTTTTCATAATAGCAGTTTATTTTGGCATTATGTACATGATGAAACAGGGTGGGCAACGTTCGCCTGCCCTGGGCATTAAAATGAGCACGATGTATATGGCGATTCCTATAGGTTTTGGAGTAATGCTTTTGCATGCTGTGAATATAGTTGTTGAAATTCTTGTTAAAAAGGAGGCGACAGAATAATGGGTGGTATACTCTTTGTTACTTTCATGATTTGTTTGGCACTTGGTATGCCAATCGCTTTTTCTATTGCTGTTGCAGGTACAGTTACTATTATTGCTGGAGATGTTAATCTTTTGATAGTGGTGCAGCGTTTGTTCGCTGCTACAGACTCGTTTTCACTAGTTGCAATACCTTTTTTTATTCTTGCAGGTGACCTACTTGCCCGTGGACAAATGTCAAAGACCTTGGTTGCATTTGCAGAAGCATGTCTTGGCAAAATGAAGGGCGGTCTTTCAGCTGTTTCGGTATTAGCTTCCATGTTTTTTGCAGCCATTTCAGGCTCTGGAGCTGCAACGACTGCAGCTGTAGGATCTTCAATGATACCGGAGCTTGAGAAAAGGGGATATGAGGTGGATCGCGCTGCAGCACTTATTGCTGCAGGCGGCTGCATAGGAGTTGTTATTCCTCCGTCAGTACCTATGGTGCTTTATGCAGTCATAGCTGAGCAGAGCGTAACAAGGCTGTTTAAGAATGGATTTTTTCCGGGTTTCATGATGGGCGGCATTTTAATTGTTATCTCGCTTTATCAGGCAAAAAAACTTAATTATCCTTATGGAAAAGCATTTTCGTTCAAAAATATGTTGTATAATTTTAAGGAAGCTATATGGGCTCTAATCATGCCGCTCATTATACTTGGCGGAATATTTTCTGGATATTTCACTCCTTCTGAGGCTGCCGGCGTAGCCGTAGTCTACTCTATGTTTGTCTCAATGTTCATATATCGTGACTTGACTATAAGAGAACTTGGTCAAATCATTCTGGGCAGCGGAAAGACTTCTGCTGTTATTATGATAATAATTGCATGCAGCGGTGTATTTGGATGGGCTCTTGCAAATTGGCAGATACCGGAAGTAATAGCTGAGGGAGTGCTTGCAATTTCAAACAACAAGTATATTATACTAAGCCTTATAGCAATTATTATAATTATTGCTGGTGTATTCATGGAAACATCATCAGCAATCATACTTCTAACACCTGTATTCCTCCCACTGGTTAATATGCTAGGGGTTAATCTGATTCATTTTGGACTGATATTTACAATTGGTATAGCAATAGGTATGATAACACCGCCTGTAGCGATAGACCTGTTTGTGGCATCTTCAATAACCGGTATGCCGATAGAACGTATATCTAAAAAAGTAGTGCCATACCTTATAGGTTTGATAATTGTATTCTTTATCTATATTTATTTACCACTTTTCATACCTTCAATAATACTGTAAAGTACTATATAGAAGATAAATGCTCGCCAACATAATGAAAATTATTGAGGCGAGTTTTTGTATACTTAAACCTCCATCTAGGTAAGTTTTTTATTTATGAGGTACAACATAATGAGATTTCTTTTTTAGTTGATTTTATTTTAATATAAAGGTATTATATAGTAAATAATTATTAAGGATGGTGACTCGTATGAAGCTTACTTATTTAGGACATTCAGCACTAATAGTT
>JBASLQ010000416.1:0-3008 GCA_049656425.1 Sedimentibacter sp. | reverse complement strand
AGAGGAGGTACAGCTAATTGTGCAGTTGTTGTGTCAGATGATGAAGTTGGTTCCCCTCTTATTTCTAAAGACGGAACTGCTGCTATAGTTATGAATTTACCTTCATTGACTAAATTTGAAAATGAATTGTTGCCAGGCGGCAAGATTATAATAAATAAGTCATTAATAGATATTGAACCTTCAAGAAAAGATATTGATGCATACTATATATCAGCAAATGAACTTGCAATTGAAGTTGGAAACGCAAAAGTTGCTAATATGATTATGCTTGGTGCATATCTTGAATTAACTAAAGTGGTTGAAGTTGAATCAGTATTGCATGCATTCGTTAAAGTATTCGGAGAAAATAAAGCTCATTTAGTTCCCTTAAATAAAGCAGCTTTATTAAAAGGAGCAGAAGCTGTAAAAATATTGCAGAATAAATAATGTAATTTATAATTAATAAAAAATATGATTTAAGTTTTCTTAAATCATATTTTTTTGTTGTTTTTGCTATAAGGTTGCATTAATTAACCTTTTATTAATAGGGTAAATGTGATATATTATATTTAAATTATAATAAGGAATGATGTTTATGAAGCAAATTATTACAGATATTGCCAAGAATATGGGAATTGATATAATTGGTTTTACTAAAATATTGAATTACAGTTATTTGGCTGATTTGCTGTTTGACAGAGCAAATATGGGCTATAACAGTGAATTTGAAGATCAAGATATTAATAAAAGACTTGATGCAAGATATGTTTTTCCTAAATGCAAAAGCATTATTGCAATTGGGGTACCATATGCACAAGGATATAAAAAACCTGTAACTTCTCACAAGGGATTGTTGAGTGTTGTTTCGTATGGTGAGGATTATCATAAAAAGGTTGCACTCATTTTAAATAATTTGGCGCTGAAAATTAAAAAACATATTAATTTTGAGTATGTGTCATGTGTGGATACTTCACCTCTTATAGACAGAGAAATTTGCAAAAATGCCGGTATAGGTCAATATGGAAAAAACAGTTTGCTCATTAACAATGATTACGGTTCATTTATAAATCTTGGTTATTTGCTCACAGATATGGATATATCAAACAGTACAACAAATACAGTTAACATTTGCAATGATTGCGACATATGTGTCAAAAGCTGCCCTAATAATGCGATTTTTAAAGATGGAGGCATTAATTCAAAACGTTGCATATCAAATCTTACACAAACTAAAAATTATATACCACTTGAATACAGACATAACATGCGCAATCAAATTTACGGATGTGATATTTGTCAGCTTGTATGCCCGAAAAACAAAAATAATATGGAGATTGAATCAAATAATGATTATAATTATCTTATGGTAGATCTTGCGGAACTATTGAAAATTTCTAAAGCAGATTTTAATAAAAAGTATGGAAGTTTATCGGGAAGCTGGAGAGGCAAAAATGTCTGGAAGAGAAATGCATTGATTTCCATTGGTAACTTAGGACTTTTTTCAATGTTTGATATGGTAAAAGACGAGCTTGAAAATCCATCTGATATGATAAAAATATATTCATCATGGTCTTTAATGCAACTAAACAGACAAAAAGCATCAAAAATATTGAATAACAACTTAAAATATGAAAATGATAGTATTAAATTGGAATACATTAAATTGCTGGAGGGCAAGTTATGGCAGTAGGAACATGTGAAATAGAAATTTTAATATATGAATCAAATTCATTGAAGGAAAAAAGGCATGTGCTAAAAAGCATTATAGAACGAATAAAAGTAAGATTTAATGCATCCGTTGCTGAAGTTGATTATAATGATTTATGGAACAAATCTATGATTGGAATAGCTGTTGTTTCAAATAACAAGAATTTGTGTGAATCAGTCATATCAAAGATAATTAATTTTATAGATAGGGATGAAAGAGTTGAAATAATAACATTTTACAAGGAGATACTTTAATGACGAGAGCAGCAAGAGTTTATGATCTTTTACAAGAAGCTTATCCTGATGCTAAATGCGGGCTTGATTATGAAACGCCTTTTCAATTGCTGGTTTCAACAATGTTAAGTGCTCAGGCTACTGATAAAAGCGTAAATAAAGTTACTGAGGAACTGTACAAGCAATATCCGGATTTAGAGAGTTTTTTGACTTTATCTCAAATTGAAATTGAAGAAAAAATCAGAAAAATAGGATTATATAAAAATAAATCAAAAAATATTTATAAAATGTGCAGAGAATTAAAAGAAAAATTTAATGGAGTTGTTCCAAAAAACATTGAAGATTTAATGTCTCTTTCCGGTGTCGGAAGAAAAACCGCATCTGTTGTATTGGTTGAAGCATTTAATATTCATGCATTTCCGGTGGATACGCATGTTTTTCGAATAACAAGGCGCATTGGTCTTGCTAAAGGGGCGACAGCTGATAAAGTTTCTGATGAAATGATGACAAAGCTGCCTAAATATAAATGGCATCTCATGCATCATCTTTTAATAACTCATGGACGTGAAACATGTGCAGCACAAAATCCTAAATGCGATAATTGCAATATTAATGAAATTTGTGACTATTATAAACAATATAAAAAAGAGAGTTTAAGAAATTCGTAATATATGCCAGCAAATTTGTCTTTATTATATAAACAAAAAATGATATAATTTCTAAAATAATAACATTATAATAGTAGGAGAGAATCATGTCATTAAATATAGTTTTATTTGAACCTGAAATACCTCAGAATACTGGCAATATAGCCAGAACATGTGCAGCAACCGGTTCAAATTTGCATTTGATTAAACCACTTGGTTTTTCTGTTCAGGACAAGTACCTAAAAAGAGCAGGACTTGATTATTGGAATTTAGTCAACATTACATACTATGAAAATTTTGAAGATTTTATAGTACAAGTTAAAAATAAGGATGTATTTATTTCCACGACCAAAGAAAGCAGATTTTACACTGATGTAAAATTTACCGATGACTGTTATATTATTTTTGGAAAAGAAACAGCTGGCCTTCCTGACCGTATTC